>JAZUEA010000366.1:0-8883 GCA_045639945.1 Myxococcota bacterium | reverse complement strand
CAGAATTTCGTGCGAGCCCATGGAGGCAACCGGTAATGCCTCGGTTGCGCCATAAGGTGCGAATACTTGCGCGTTTTCGTTAAGGATTTTGCTAAACGCTTCGTGCATCCAGCAAGGAACCGGTGCGCCGGCAATGAGCACGCGCTTCAAATGCGGCAGCTTAATATTGTGCTCCAAGCAGTACGGCAGCACGCGCTTCCAAACCGCTGGACTTCCAAACGCAGACGTACACGCTTGATTTTGCAGGTCTTCTACGACTTTTTGAGGATCGGCGCTGGCAGGTTTGGACACGTTGAATTCGGGCCAAACCACGCTCATGCCAATGGCCATGCTGAACAAGCCGAACAATCCAAAGCAGGCGAGATCGATTTCGCCACCTTGAATGTTGTAGGTGTCGCGGATGAGCGCCGTTTCCGTGTGCAAAATGCCGTGGGTGTAGAGAACGCCTTTGGCTGGGCCGGTGCTGCCGGAAGTGAACAAAATCGCTGCTAAATCTTCGGGTTCAACTTGAACGGTGTTGAACGGTTCGTCGGAAAAAATTTTGCAGCTTTCGATGTCGCGCGCGAACCAGCTCTTGCCAGCGGAGAATTTAAGCTCCACGCTCTTTAATGCGCCGCGCGCCAAACCAAACGCAGCCAGGCGGTGAATGAGCGGTTCTGCAATCAGAACGCGTGGTTCAACATGGCGTAAACATTCAAGAAAACGCTTAACGCCCATGCCTGGATCGATCATGACCGGAATTGCGCCCAGTTTAAAAAGCGCGAAAATCAGCGGCACATAATCCAAATTGGGGCGAATGAGCAGACTTGTGCGATCGCCGCGACGCACGCCAGCTGCTTGTAAACCTCGCGCGATGGCGTCGGTGACGCGATTGAGATTTTCAAACGTGAGCTCGCTCCAAAGCGTGTTGCCGTTTTTGTCGCGCCCTTGCGGAAATACAATTGCGCGTTGGCCGGGGCGTTCATGCGCCTGAATTTCCATTAATGCTGCGATGTTAGCTTGAATCATTGCTTGTTTAACCAAATGCGGCAGAGGCTGCAGAGCGCGTCGGGCGCGTCTTCACAAAGGTAGTGGCCCACGCCAAAAAGCGGGTGACTTTCGGCGTTTGGAAAGCGGCGCTCCCATTCTTTTCGGAAGTTGGGTGTGAAGCAGAAATCTGATTCGCCCCAAACAATGAGCATGGGATGCTGACTCAATGTTTCTAAGCGATTTTCAATGCTTTCGAGCGTTGACCAACTTGGATGGCTGGGGTTCATGGGAATGTCTTGCACGAAACGCAGCGTGGCAATGCGCGAATTCCAGTTGCTGTAAGGAAAAATCAATCCGCGCTTCACATCGCGTGACAATTTGGTGCGAGCGGCCCAGCTCAGTGCAACGCGCGCAAATGCGTTGAAACCACGAACGGCGAGAGCGCCAAATCCTGGGATTTTAACGGACGCGATGGATGTGGGAATTTCTTTAAACGGAAATGCCGCAGTGTTTGTAATGATAAAGCGCTGAAATCGTTGGGGATTTTGAACTGCGAGTCCCATTCCGATGGCGCCGCCCCAGTCGTGAACCATGAGCGTGATGTGGTCCAACTCAAGCGCGTCGCAGAGTTTTTTGAGATTCTCAATGTGCCAGGCAAGCGTGTATGGCGCATCTTGCGGTTTATCAGATAAGCCACACCCCAAATGATCAACTGCAATTACCCGAAAATCTTGGGAAAAATGCTTGATGATTGCACGCCAATAAAAAGACCACGTGGGGTTGCCGTGCACGCAAAGTAACACCGGCGCGTCACGCGGACCTTCGTCGATGTAGTGCATGCGCCCATCAGGCAAATCGAGGAAGTGCGCTTCCCATGGATATAAGTATTTAAGATCACTCGGAAATTCGGGAGTTACCATCGAACACTCTGAATCGAGACGTTCAAGCCGGAACCGATGCCCATGAGCAAAACGCGGTCATTTTGGGCGAGCTTTCCGGTGTGAGCGAGCGTTGAGAGGGTGATTGGCACGCCCGCCGCACCGACGTTGCCAAGCGTTGGATAAAGTCTGAGAGCGCGGTCTTCTGGAATGGAGGCCGCTCGTAACATCGCGTCATGATTCGCAATTCCGACTTGGTGAAGTGCAAATTGTGCGATATCAGCGGTTTTAAAATCGAGCTCTTCTTGTGCACGCGCGTAGGCTTTTTCGGCCAATGCAACACCATTCTTAAGTAGTTGTGTTGCATCGGTTTTCATGCCGTCGTTGCTGCCACGGCAAAGGTGAGAAAATTCGGTGGCAGCGGCGTGCGTGGCTCCCTCAAATCGGTGTGAAGTGGTGGCGAGTTTTTCGTGCACCAGCAGGCAGGCGACAGACGCGGAGCCCAATGTGAGTGTGGCTAAATTGTCGCGGAAGTTTTCGAAATTTACGTTTTCTGCGAGCAATTTCTTTGTGGTCGCTTGAGTTACAGCGCGACTGCTTTCGCCGGCAACCACGATGATTGCTTGGTGTTGACCCGATTCGATCGCGCCGGCAGCCCAATCGAGAGCGGTCAAAAATCCAAGGCATGCATTGCCAATATCAAAATTTTGGCATGTGTGCGGCAGACCAAGCGCACCATGAACGAGCGCTGCGACGGATGGTTCCAGGTGATCTCGTGAAACCGATGTGCTGATGAGCGCCGTCACTTTGTTTGGGTCAAAGCCTGATTCTGTCAGCAATTCTCGACCTGCTTTGGTCGCTGCATCTGCGACGGAAACGCCTTCGCGCCAAATGCGGCGTTCTTGCACGCCGGTCATTGCCAGAATCGTGCCTTGCGGAATCCCCATGCGCTCAAAACTTGCGAGCAACATCTTCTCAATGGCACTGGTGCGCACCACCACATCTGGCAAACAGTGCGCAATTCCTTCGATGAAGACGTGATTGTATCGCAAAAGAGAGACTCCCAAAATGAGCGCAGGGCATTAACACAGAGAAGCCCTGGGTTCAATCTTGGTGCGTCTAAGAATGAGTGAATCAGTCTAAGTGTTGGGTTGGAAATGTGACTTTGTGGGGATTTTAAAATTCGGCTCAGGCTTTAGGTGAGTAAGTGCAAACCGCGAGGTTGTTGGTCTGGCCAGGTGCGTCAAGCGGACGCCCCGAAAGCAGCGCGTAGCGATCGCCGGCTGCTGTGAAGATTTCGAGCTCTTCGCCAACATTTTCGAAAAGTGTAAACAATTCGCGGGTGTGCGTGGGAACATGTGAAGCAAGTCGCGATTCAACGCCGTAGCAGAGGCACATTTTGCGAACGGTTGTGAGGTCGCAGGAAAGAGCCACAATTGGGCGCGGAATGCGGGTTTTCGCGAGCAATCGTGCAGTCTCGCCCGTGTTGGTCCACACGCAAACGGCGGAGAGATCCAAGCATTCACAAAGCGCATGCACGCTGTTGGCAAGTGCGGCGGTCACTGGAATTTCGCTGTTTTCCACGCGGCACGGCTTAGCGGTTTTGTCATGATACGCCTGCATTTGCGCGACAATGGCGTTCATGGTGGCAACGGTGTGCGCCGGATTGATGCCCACGCTTGTTTCGCCGGAAAGCATGACGGCGTCGGCCAAATCCAGCACTGCGTTGGCTACGTCGGAAACTTCGGCGCGAGTGGGGGTCGCAGCGCTGGTCATCGACTCCAACATTTGCGTGGCAATGACGCACGGCTTGCCCTTTTGCTGGCACAAAGCAGTGATTTTCTTTTGTGCAACGGGAACTTCCGTGAGATCCATCTCAACGCCCAAATCGCCGCGAGCAACCATGATAGCGTCGGTCGCTTCAATGATTTCTTCAATGTTTTTAACGGCTTGCGGTTTTTCGATCTTGGCCATCACGTCGGCGTGTGATCCGCTTTCGTGCAGCAGCGTTTTGAGCGTGCGAATTTCTTCGGCGGTGCGCACGAAACTCAAGGCCACATAATCGAAATCGCGAGCGCCCATGAAGACGACGTCTTTGCGATCTTTTTCGGTGATGGCAGAAAGTGACAAGTCGGTGTCGGGCAGATTCAAGCCTTTGTGGCTAGAGAGCGGTCCGCCGATGACAACGGTGCACATCAGCGAATTCTCAAGCTTTTTCTCCACTCGGAGTTGCAACTTGCCGTCGTCCAGCAACAAACGCTCGCCCACTTTGGCTTCGTCGATGAGCTCGGCCAAGTTGGTCGAAATGCGACTGGCTGTGCCTAAAACAGATTCGCGAGTGATTTCAATGGTTTTGCCCGCTTCGAGAACGGTGCCTTTTTCGACATCGCCCACGCGGATTTTTGGACCACACAGATCGCCCAAAATGGCGAGCGGCTTGCCCCAGCGTGCTTCGGCTTCACGAACGGCTTTGTAGAGTTTGTCTTGGTCTTCGTGCGTGCCGTGCGAGAAGTTGATGCGGAATACGTCGCAGCCAGCGGCGGCGAGGTCAATGATGGCATCGGGCGTAGCGCAAGCCGGACCGATGGTGGCGATGATCTTTGTGCGAATGAGCATAAATCCTCCAGAAAATATGCGAATGTGGCGCGAATACCGCCTGCGAAGCGCAGGTGCAAGTCTCATGGGATCAATTGCCTTCTTGAATCAGTGTGATTACAAGCGAGCGCTTTGATTTTTGTAAAAAGAAATAGGAATCTCTCAAATGTTTGAAATTAAAGGTGTTTCAGTTCTCGAAGGTGCTCGATTCGGTTGCGCATGCTCCGGCGGATGCTGTGGCGGTTATTTATATGGTCCCATTGACGATGAAACTGCTGAGCGGATTTTGCGCCATCAATTCATTGAAAATGCTGAGCAAATCAAAAAGTTCGGTCATTTTGATGAAGCGGAAGTGCACGGTGAAAAAGTTCGCGTTTTGCGTCGAGTCGCAGGCCACTGCGTCTTTTTAGGAAAAGATCGTAAGTGCGTGATTCATAAAGAAATTGGTGCTGAAGCAAAGCCAATTTTTTGCCAGATTTATCCCATCAATGTCACGCTCGCGCCCGACGGCATTGCCTACATCAGCTTGAATTTGGAGTGCATTGGCGACGGCGTTTACAAAGGTCCGCTGCTCGAAGATCAGATCGTCGATGATTTGGACACGCTGGTTGAGCAAGCATCGCTTCAGCTTGCGCCTGAAGTGACCGTGCGAGTAGGGAAATCTATTCCGTTTGAAGCTTATTTGGAAGAATTCGAGCAGCCTTGGCTTGAGAGTTTGGAGCAAGGTGCGCCGCTTGAAATTTTGAAGTCTATTTTTGAGCAACTCTTTGAAAATAAAGAGAAATCTCAAAAATGCGACACAAGTGAATTGCTCAGCGCGATTTTGCAACTTTGTGCGGAAGATGAAGCGGACAGCTTGGCAGAGGACGATCGCGTGGATGCTGCTATGAATCGCGCGGTGATCGAGGCTGGCGAAGCGCTGAAATTAGCAAACGATCCGATGCACGCACTGTTTTTAAAGCAGCCAACGAACGAGGAAACCGAGATTTTGCGCCTTGAATTGCAAAATGCGCTGTTCGGCAAATCTTGGCTGCGCGCGTCCAGTTTGCAGGTTGCTTGTGTGCTCGAAACGCTCAAAATTGCGCTCGCTTATGAACTTTCAAAGACGCATCGATTCTCGAAAGCGTTGGCACTTGTGAACCGCGTTTTGCGATTCAGTACGCTTGCGGCACCGGAATTTGATGAATTGCTGTTGAAAGTTGGGCAGGATTTTTAAAAGGCGGGAATCGCAACATCGCGATTTGATTAGGAATTAGTTGCAACCGGTGCAGTCGCCGATGCGCTCCCACTTGGTGTTGCTGTGTTCCCAAACGCCGGTTGTGTAGGTGTAGGTCACCAGCGCTTCGGCGTTTGGAATGGTTGTATCGTCTTGGACATCGCCCGAGAAGAGGATGGTCGCTCCCGGGTAATCGCTTAAGTAAATGGTGAAGTGCGAGCCTTCGCCGGTGATGGGAGCGCTGCCTTGGCCTGAGACGCCGTCTTCGCAGTAGTGGAGTTCGCTGCCGCTGGTTAAGCGCGTTTGGCTGAAGAAGCAGAGCGTGGTGTCGATGACGCTACCCGCAGAACGCGCGTTTGAGGAATTGTCGATGGTGCCAACGGCGCGATAACGGCCAGCAATGATGGGCGGATTGTTGCCAGGGTTGACCGGGAAATCGTTGTCGACGATGGAATCGTGAATGGCGTCGTCGTCCAAAACGCTGTCGGCTTCTTCGCTGCCGCTGATGGTGTCGTTGTCGATTTCAACGCCGCCGTCGTACTGAACGGGCACCACATCTTCGCGGTCGCCGCGAGAGCAGTACTTCTTGTATTGCGCGCTTCTGGTCTTCCAGCAATCGTTGATGTCGCCGCATCCCGTTGCCGAGGACTTGATGCACTTGAGCTGGCAGTCAGAATAACCGTTGACACGCGCGGTGTCCGGATCGGAGCAGGCTGCGTAGCAGTCAACCACGTCGCTGCCGCTGCCGCCTTGTTCTGAGTAGCCAAACCAAGATGGAGACGGTGGGGTTACCTGGCTGGAGCACTCGCCAATTTTTTGGCAAGCCGACGAGCAAACGGCGACACGGTCCATGATGCCGCCATCATCAAAAACTTCGTCTAGGAATTCACAGCCTGCGAGAGAAGCTGCTAGAGAGAGCAAAAGAATTGCAGAAGAACGCATTTTGACCTCAAAACCGGGCTCTTAAAATGCTCGATCAAAAGAGATAATAGCAGAGGCAATAGAGAAAGCGGCGCATTAACGCGATATTATCAAAACTATTCATAAAAATGTGATTTTTTTGAGCTTTATTTTGATATGCGCTGAACTCTAGCGCTGGCCATCGCAATGACGTAGACGGTACGCCATGGCAAAGAATGAATTTACAACAGAGGAGCGTCACGGGATTCCTGCGGGAGCCAAGCTGACGCCGATGCTGCAGCAGTACATTGCTGCAAAGGAGCGCTATCCCGACGCGCTTCTTTTTTTTCGAATGGGCGATTTTTACGAGATGTTCTACGCCGACGCAGAAGTTGGCGGGCGCGTCTTGGATTTAACGGTGACGAGTCGTGATCGAGATTCGCCGTCACCAGCGCCGATGTCGGGATTTCCGCACACGCAGCTTGCGAGCTACCTCTCAAAAGCCCTGGCGGCGGGTTTAAAAATTGCAGTTTGTGATCAACTAGAAGATCCGCAACTTGCAAAAGGCTTGGTAAAACGCGGTATTACGCGAGTTGTGACGCCTGGCGTTGTGTTGGACGAGCAAAGTTTGGACGCTCGCTCGCCGAACTCGCTGGTTGGTCTTTCTTGTGGCGCGCAGGCGTTTCCGTCGTTTCATCAAAACCACGCGGAATCAAAAGAAGATCTCGACGAAGTTCGCATTGGTGTCGCCACGCTGGACGTTTCGACTGGCTCATTTCGCGCCACTGAAGTTTTGGGCTTGGCGGGGTTGCGCATGGAACTCGCGCGCTTGGAGCCTCGTGAAATTCTGTTGCCGCCAGGCGTTTCATTGGGGCCGCTGTCGCAAAAGTTTTCCTGCGTCGCGATGTCGCATTTTGTGCGACCTGAATCTGCAACGTCACCACTCGCGCAAGTCTTTGGCCCACATGGAGAATCGGCCGAAACGAGCATTGCTGAATTTGGATTCGGTAATCCGGAAGCGGTGGCGGAAGCGGCGCGTACCATTTGCGCATACGTTACCGATACTCAGCAGAAACTTCCCGAAAATACTCAGCTTTTAACGTGTTATCGAATCGCTGAAACGCTTGTTTTGGACGAATCTGCTCAGACCAACCTTGAGCTTTTCCGTACGATGATGGACGGCCGCAAAAAGGGCTCGCTCCTGGGCGTATTGGATCGCGCATGCACGGCGATGGGTGGTCGGCGAATTCGCGAGTGGTTGGCGTTTCCACTGGTTGACCCGCGTGCGATTTCTAAGCGGTTGGATGGCGTTGAATGTTTATGCAACGACAGTCTGCTGCGCGATGAGTTGAGGACGCATTTAAAGGCTTGCTACGACATTGAACGGTTGAACGGCCGAATCGCTGCGGAAACTGCAAGTCCGCGAGATCTCTGGCAATTAAGCTTGTCGTTGCGCGAAATTCCAGCAGTTCAAAATTGTTTGTCGCGCGCTCAATCGCTCTCAGAATGGACACATCAACTCGATGCATTGGAGTCGTTGGCCGATAAAATTTCGGCGGCTCTGGTCGATGATCCACCCTCCAACACGCGAGATGGTGGCGTGATTCGCCCCGGATTTAATGCGGAATTGGACGAGTATGTCCAGCTTGCCACGTCCAGTCGCGACACACTTGCTCGGTTGGAGCAGTCTGAGCGTGAATCAACGGGCATTAGCTCGCTTAAGATTCGTTACAACAAGGTTTTTGGCTATTACATCGAGATTTCGAAAGCTAACTTCCATTTGGTGCCGGATCGCTACATTCGCAAGCAAACGCTTGCCAATGCAGAACGCTATTACACCCCGGAATTAAAGGACTTTGAGGAAAAAGTTCTCAACGCTGAGTCGCGTTCGCTCGCTCTGGAAAATGAGCTTTTTACGAATTTACGCGCAGAAGCGGCTGCGTTGACTTCTCGAATTGGTGCCACGGCGCAGGCGTTGGCGACTCTGGACGCGCTTTCAGCACTCGCGGAATTGGCGCATAGCAACCAGTATTGCCGCCCGGTCGTGGACGATGGCGACGTCATCGACATTGAGGAAGGTCGCCATCCGGTTGTTGAGGAATCGGTGGGGCGCGAGTCGTTTGTGCCCAATTCGGTGCATTTGGACCGTGACACGCAGAGCCTCATCATTTTGACCGGACCGAATATGGCCGGAAAATCCACTGTGATGCGGCAAGTTGCGTTGTGTGTGCTGCTTGCACAAATGGGTAGCTTTGTGCCGGCCAAGTCGGCGCACATTGGCGTCACAGATCGCATTTTCACGCGTGTAGGGGCGGCTGACGATTT
>JAZUEA010000365.1:0-6549 GCA_045639945.1 Myxococcota bacterium | reverse complement strand
TGTGCGCATACCACGAAGATCAGGACCTGCTACCCTGGGTGTTTTGCGTGCAGGGTGCTTGGGCGCCTTTTGCGCAGGATTCGCTTGGGGTGAACCCGCGTTAGAACCCTTGGCTGTCGGCTTATTCGTGGTTTTCACAGAGGTACCTTTTGTAGAGCCTGTATCACTTTGAGTTTTCGGATTGTGCATCGTTTTAAGTTCGCGATTCAATCCGAAAATCCCCGAAATTGCTCAAAAAAATTTTGAGAATCATTCGGGGATTTTTACAACATCAATCTTCACTCGAAGCTTTGAGAGTTTTTAAAGCCTCGCGAGCAGCGAAGATCGTAGAAACGGCCTTTTCTTTGTCGTGGTGAACCACGCGAGCAAAGGCTTCCGGAAGCTGAGCGGCAATGTCTTCAAGAGTGAAGAGGCCAAAGCGCACACAGCGATCGAAGCAGGCACGAGTCAAGAATTCGTTGTTCACAGGCCAGCGGCTCCATTCAACTTCGCGGTCGTAGCCCTCAGGCAACGCTGCACGCGGACGAATGTCTTCGCCGGCTTCTTTGCGACGAGCGAGATCTTCGGCACCCTTGCGAATGAGTTCTGCAATTTCCGGAGTAATTCCCGGGATATTGCTGAATTCATCTTCGGGCGTGGTGGCGATGTGCTCCAGTGAGCGGTAGCCCAAGCGCCACAAAGTATCGACATACTCGCTGGAGATATTCGGCAATGCGGTCAATGCATCGCGCGCTTCTTCTTCGAGCTCCAAGATCTTGCTCTCGGAGTGAATGTCGATCTTCCAACCAGTCAACTGGCTGGCAAGACGCACGTTTTGACCACGACGACCGATGGCTTGGCTGAGCTGATCGTCAGGAACGATCAATTCCATTGCAAAGCGATCTTCGTCGATGAGAACGCGCGAAACGTCTGCTGGCTGAATGGCGTTGCAAACAAAGCGGGCCGGATCTTCGCTGTAGGAGACGATATCAATCTTCTCACCGCGAAGTTCCTGAACCACCGTTTGAACACGAGAGCCCTTCATGCCCACGCAGGCGCCCACTGGAGCGACGTCTGGAACACGGCTTGAAACTGCGATCTTAGCACGGCTACCAGGTTCACGAGCAGCAGTCTCGATGCGGACGATTCCTTCATAAATCTCAGGAACTTCCATTTCGAACAGCTTGATGAGCAAGCCGGGCGAAGTACGAGACAACGTGATCGGCGGTCCCTTCGGGCTGCGCTGAACATCCAGGACATAAGCCTGAATGCGGTCGCCTGGACGGTAAGATTCACGTGGAACCTGTTCACGCACCGGAAGAACTGCTTCGGTGGTTCCCAGTTCAACGATGATGTTGCCGCCTTTCTCAAAGCGACGAACGATACCAGTGATGAGCTCACCTTTGCGTTCCGCGAATTCACTGAAGACGTTATCGCGTTCAGCTTCGCGAATGCGCTGAGTGATGACCTGCTTCGCAGTTTGAGCAGCAATGCGGCCGAAGCTAGAGCGGCGAGATTTGAGCTGAAGGATGTCGCCGTAACGCTCATCCTGCTCGCGCGCCTTTTGATCGTCCTTCGGAAGGTAGAAAATTTGGAACAGAAGTTCGTCGCCGATTTCCGTGTCCAAACCGTGCTCTTCCGCTTCTTCGAGGGTCACCTCATTGAACGGATCGGCGATTTCTTCAGCAACGTGAATAATCTGGAAAAGCTCAACAGCGCCTTCTTCGACGTTGTATTCAGCTTCGATTTCACGCTCTTGTCCAAAGACCTTCTTCGCCGCCTGCAAGATCGCTTGTTCCAAGGTTTCTTGAAGGGCTTCTTTTTGAATTCCCTTGTCCTTGGCGACCTGCTCAATGACGTGATTCAGATTCAGTTCCGGTTCCATTTTGCGCTCACAATTGTATTCCGGTTTTCCATGCAACGCAGCATCGTCGAATGGTCCACACGGGTTGCGCTTTCCTTACAGCGTCAGTTCACCGCAACTTCCCAATTGCAAGTTCATACCGCAATCGGGCTTTTTGAATCGTGCCAAGTTGAATATCGAATTCGCCGTCACTGCAAATCAGGTGGACGAGATCGCCTTCAACGTGTGCGATTTTTCCGGTGAATTTGCGGCGGCCTGACGAGGAAGCCGACAGCTGAAGCATGACTTCGCGACCGACAAAGCGGCGGAAATCTTCATCGCTCATCAGTGGACGATCCAAGCCAGGCGAGGAAACACGAAGTTCATAAGCCTCGCTGATGGGATCTTCAACATCAAGAGCTGCCGAGATTTCAGGACTGACGCGTGCGCAGTCTTCAATGGTCACGCCACGAGCAACACCTTGTGGGCGATCGCATTCTTCCATTTCATCCAAATTCTCAAAGTTTTCGACGACTTCGCCTTCAACTTTTTCTTCGGACTCAGGAACATCTGGCAGGTCGATGTAAATCCACAGCACCTTGTGGCGGCCCTCTTGTGCGAGCTCAGCACCAAGAAGCTTTAGACCATGACCCTCAACGATCGGCGCCGCAGCTGCAGCCGCCCGTGCAACCACAGGTTGCCTTGCTGCTCCAATGAGAATTCGTTCTGCCATTTGGCGCCCCTCCGCCGTAATCAATCTTCACTGACTTTTGAGTTGAGACAAAAAAAGGGCTCAAAAGAGCCCTTCCCAAGGATAACCCAGTGAAGTACGGCGTTTCTAGCACAGCAACGGAGTAAGGGCAAGAAGCAAATCACACTTTCCACATTGTTAACGCGTGAAAGAATGCATGCACGCTTACTATTTATATATGTGGTTCGAAATTTGAAGTGCAGCGAAGAGGAAGTGAGGAGAGTTTAACAGGGGGGCTTTATTGAGCAAGGTCGTAGATGCGGAGATTGTCAAATAAAACCGGGGCTTCCCAGTTATTGAAGGCAAAATAACGACCCATCACAGGATTTTTATCGTGGAATGTGAGGAATAATTGCCCATCTAAGAACCAGCGAACGGTGTCACTGGTGCGCTCCACTGCCCAGTGGTAGTCAACGTCAGGCTCTACGCACATTTTTCGTTGGCCACGCATGGGACAGCGATTGTCATTTTTGCGATCTTCACCGTGTTCGTCTTGGCGGGCAATGCAGTTAACAGTGTTGTGCCAGCCGCCGTTGATAACGATGTAGCCGCTTTGGTGAGTTTTACCGTCGCCGAAAATCTCACATTTTGCGTCGCCGTCTTCGCTGAGCGGACGGACATCAAATTCTACGCGGACTTTTTCTGGCAGTTCTTTTTGTAGCCAAAGTGCGGCGTTATGGATTTTTTCGGCTTTGAGTTGACCGTCTACAATGCGCCATTCACCTGCACTGTTGCCGCGATCTGGAACGCCTTGAAAATACAAATCGCCCACTTCTGCGCGATCAAATGTGTCTTCGAAAACGAGTTTACCGCCTGTTGAAACGGAGACTGGGCGGTAAATGAGGTTGACGAGACAGCCCAGCACTAAAATTGCAGCAACAATTGAAACGGGCACCACGAAAAAGCGACGTTTCCAAAACGGCTTACGCGGCGCAGGCGTTTCATCCTGCGCTTTTTGAAGTTCTTCGCTCAATGAAATTTGCCTTAAATTTCAAAAGGTTGGAATTAGAGCAGCGCGAGCGTGGACGGACTGGCGGGTGTCGGATTCGCCGAACCTGGACGCGTATCCAAATCGACAGAGAATGCAGGCATGTTACTTGGAACCGGTGCTTCTTTGTTTTTGGCGTTGGCTTCGTCGAACAAGAAACCTGGCGTCAATTCTTGCGTTTCGGTCATCGCCATTGCGCCATCAAACGAAACAGCCGGCGGCATTTCAAGCAGTGTTTCACCGCGTTTGGCTGCGAGCAATTCTTGGCGTGCCGTTTGCAAATCGCGATTGGCAATGCGCAAACGGGCGTTCAAAACCTGCATGAAACTCCACATCAACTTAACGGACATTGTGGGATCTTGGCGCATTAACTCGTAGAAGTGGCTGCGCTCGATCGCGAGTAATCTCGTGTCCGTTGTTGTGGTTGCCGTTGCAGAACGCGGCGCTTTGTCGACCAGAGCCATTTCACCGAAGTGAGTGCCCGGATTGAGCACTGCGAGTTCTTGGCCCTTCACCGTGAGCTTGATGCCGCCTTCCAAAACAATAAAGAGCGTTTCACCCGAAGTGTTTTCGGCAAATATCTGGAAACCTTTGGGAAATTGCCGCGTCGTTGTAATGTTGACGACTTTGACGAGCTCTTTGTACGTGAGATATTTAAAAAGCGAGACACCTCGCAAAGTTTCAATCTTTACGCGGACTTCAGAGCCTTGTTCCGGGCTTTCTCCAGAACCTTCAAGTGCGCGCACCACGATGGCGGTGATGTTGTCTTTGCCGCCTGAATCGTTGGCCCAATTGATGAAGCGTTCAGGAATTTTCTTGATTGCCGGGTCGCTCATGTAGTCGACCATGAGCTCGTCGGTGAGATAGCAGTGCAAACCGTCGGAACACAAAAGGAATGTGTCTCCGGGAACGATGTCGAATTCGAACGTGTCAACGGCGACGGTTTGATACACACCCACTGCGCGGGTAACGGCGTTTTTGTAAGGGCTGTCGAATGCTTCGCCGGGTTTTAGACGACCGCGCTTGATGAGTTCGTTGGCCAATGAGTGGTCTTCGGTCAACTGGTGAACTTCTCCGTCGCGCGTCATGTAAATACGGCTGTCGCCCACGTGGCCAATAAAACCACGCTTGCCGGCGATTAAGAGCACGCTGCAAGTGGTGCCCATGCCACGGCGCTCTTCGTCTTCTTGAGCGAGTTCGTAAATACGGGCGCAAGCACCTTGGATGGCTTCTTCGATCAATCGAAGAATGGCTTTAACACCGCCGGAACTTTCTTCGTCTTCGTAGGCTTCGATGAGCTCGCGGCGTTCGGCGTACAAGCGGCGAACTTCACGCACTGCAACAGAAGAAGCAACTTCACCGGCTGCGTGCCCACCCATACCGTCGGCAACGACAAAGAGGTTGAGTTTTTTATCAACGAGAAAGTTGTCCTCGTTATGGTCACGCGTTTTACCGACGTCCGTTGCAGCCCAGAAACGAACTTCCATGTTGATTCTCCAAGTAGCGCACGTCGCTCAAAAATCGAGACAATCTAACATTCATCGAGAGCAACGTCCAGAATCGCGTTCAAATCTGAAGTGAAATGTAAAATTCCTATGCCAATGGAAGACTCTTGAAAGATAAAATTTTCATCAGAGAAGTGAATTTAATTGCCCTCGTTTTATTGAGAATTATCGAGGGGTTGCATTGCAGGAGGTATTCAATTCGTCTATTTTCATTAACTTTCTGGCAATGAGCTCTCAACGGAGGTCCTGTGCGTATCCTCAAGATTCTCGTCACAACGCTTGCCATTGGTGGCGTCGCTTTTGGTGGCTATTCTCTTTACAAAAAATTTAGGCAAAACGCAGAGCCGTTGGCGAGTTACACGACTGCTGAAGTGATTGAAAAAGACATTTCAGTTTATGTCACGGCGAGTGGCACCATTGAAGCTGTCGTGACGGTTGAAGTGGGCAGCCAGGTTTCCGGTCGAATTCAAACGCTGTATGCCGATTACAACAGCGAAGTGACCAAGGGCCAAGTGATTGCTGAATTGGAACCCACTTTGTTGGAGTCGCAAGTCACACAAGCACAAGCAAATTTAACGGCAGCCAAGGCTTCGGTGAAGATCTCTCAGGTTTCATTAACTGAGGCAAAACGCCAGCAGAAACGCCAGAAAACACTTCGTTCCAAGGGCTTGAATACGGTTGAAGAACTCGAGTCGGCGGACAGCGCAGTGGAAATGGCGCAAGCCGAGCTTTCAAGTCAAAAAGCCAAGCAAATTCAGGCGGAAGCCAATCTGCGCCAAGCTGAAATCAACTTGGGATACGCGACCATCACTTCTCCGATTGATGGAGTGGTGATCGCGCGCAGCGTGGACGTGGGTCAAACAGTGGCAGCATCGTTGCAGGCGCCGGTGCTTTTCACGCTTGCTGAAGATCTTCGCAAAATGGAAGTTCATACCGACGTTGCGGAATCCGATGTAGCAGATGTGAAAAAAGGTACGGCCGTTGAATTTACCGTTGATGCATATCCGGACCGAACGTTCACTGGCGTTGTTAAAGAAGTTCGCTACGAAGCGAAAACAACTCAAAACGTCGTGACTTACGATGCTGTTGTGAGCGTTGAAAATCAGGATTTGGCGCTTTTGCCAGGCATGACGGCCGATGTTCGATTCCGCACTAAAGATGCCGAAAATGTGCTTGCTGTACCAAACGCAGCGCTTCGTTTCCGCAGCAAAGATTCGCTGAGCGCAAAAAAAAAGCAACGTATGGGCCCAATGCCCGGTTCTTTCCTGTCGGGCAACAATTCAGGCAAAAAGCCAGAAAGCATGCCTAAACTGCCTGAAATGCCAACAGAAACGCTCGCAGATGGCCAGCGCTATTTATGGCTGCAAGTTTCCCCTTCAACGCAAGGTTCTGCGGGTCAAGCGATGCCACCGCCTGAGTTAAAGCGCATTGTTGTGACCACTGGATTAACAGACGGCAGTTACACCGAAGTTTCCGGCCCTGA
>JAZUEA010000364.1:0-8331 GCA_045639945.1 Myxococcota bacterium | reverse complement strand
CCGAATTCCAGCGCTGGCAGCAAAACGACACGGCATCTCTCGTAGTGCAACTCGCCGAACCCGCACCGACTGGCGGCCAACGCGTCTGGCTCTATGCTTCGCCTTACGGCGTTGTGTCCGTGCCAGAAATTATCGAAATCGAAGAGGGCGAATCCGAACTGCTCATCGATGTTGCAACAGGCAATGTAGGTGAAGCAACCATCAACGCCTACACTTCGGCCAACTCAGGTGATTATCCTGCTGCAACTCTCGAAGTTTTGCAGTCCTACCCCCAAGGCTTGCTCATCGCAGAAGCCATGGTCAACCCCTACCCGGGCAATGACGATGGCAAGGAATGGATTGTCCTTTTTAACGCCAGCGGCAAACGCCAAGACTTGACAGGCAGCACGCTGCGCATCGGCTCAAGCAGCAACCCCAACTTCCAAAGTTCGCTCAACCAAATCGCGTTGCCCAGCGTCGAACTTGAAGTGGGACAATGCTTCCTCATTTGCCAAGGCAACAACGGCAGCAGCGGCACCTCGGTTGTGGTCGATGATCCCAGCAACGAAAACGCAGGCTGCGACTTTGTCTACCCGTTCAAGTCCGCGACCGCATTGCCCAACAGCAATCTCACCGCGCTTGCACTCTTTGATGCCGACGGCCACCAAGGCGACACCGTGATTTACGGTGCGACCAGTAACACCACGTTGTCGGACGAAAACGGCGACATGACCGTGGATGTGACCAGCGATCAAATGCCGAGCAATGGCGCCTACACTTTGCAGCGTCGCCGCGACGGCAAGTGGGAATCCAACGAAGCCGCTCGCATGACAACCTGCCCGCCATTCTGAAATTAACCGCCTGAAATTATTCCATTTTTTTAAATTACTGTTTCCCTTTTATTCTTCCAACCTCACAAAAGGCAGTGGAGCCACGCTGACCTTTCCGCTACCTTAGCGCACAGCAAAGGAGTAACGATGAGTTGCATTTCTCGCTCGCTTCAGGTTTTCGCTTTTAGTTTCGCGGCATTAGCCAGTTCTCCGGTTTACGCTACGCACGGATTTGCGCGTTCCTTCGCCGAACTAGAATCTGAATCCGACGCTGTCGTGTTTGGGCAAGTCTTTCAAACCGAAAGCAAATGGGAAGGCAGTCGCATTGTTACCTATGTCAAATTCCGCGTCGAAAGTGCTGCAAAAGGTGATGTGGCAAAAGAAATTACCATTACAACACTTGGCGGCACAGTTGACGGCATCGGCCAAAAAGTCGCGGGCATGGCCGTTTTCGAACCAGACGAGTGGGCCGTACTCTTTTTGAGCAAGCAACCAATTCTCAAAAAAATCGATTTAAAACCAGATACTTATAGTGTTTCAGGGTGGGCACAAGGCAAACTTCGCTATCGACCAGATTTGGGGCCGACTACCTTGGTGCGCGATCTCAAGGGATTGAGCATTCCCGTTGATGGCGAACTGAAAGATGCGCATTTGGTTTTGCCGGAGCAAGTATCGCTGGCTGATCTCTGGACCGAACTCGGCGCGCCAATTCCGCAAAATGTTAAAGCCGCGAACAGCGCGGAAATCCAAGAGGATTCTGCGCAATGAAGTCTTTTTTAATTTGCCTTTTGTTTGCTTCGTCTGCACACGCTTACGTTTTTTCGTCAACCCAAGACGGCAAGCCTATCCACTGGACCGAGCGCGAAGTGCCTTGGTACCTCAACAAATCCGGCTCCGAAGATGTGCCTTTTCGATCAGTCGAAGCTGCAGCCATCGCCTCGTTCAAAACCTGGGAGGATGTGAGCTGCAGTGACCTTACATTCCCCTACAAAGGAGTCACTGAAAGCGATGAAATTGGTTATGTCATCGGCGGAAACAACCAAAACATCGTTCGCTTCACTCCCGCCGACGAATGGCTCCACGGTCGCGGTGTCATTGGACTCACAACTGTCACATTCTGCACAGAACGCAGCGGATTCATCTGCCCATACGTAGGACGCGTTTTAGACACAGATATGGAGTTAAACGAGGAATTCTATTTTACTGTTCAGGACTTACCACAATACACTTACTTTGATATTCAAAACACAATTACGCACGAAGCCGGTCACGTGCTTGGCTTAGATCACACGCCAGTTCAAGAAGCGACCATGTATGTCTCGGCGCCAGAAGGAGAAATCACCAAACGCACACTGGCGCAAGATGACATCGACGGTCTGTGTGCACTCTATCCAATCGGTGAAAAATCACCTGGAACCATTGAATATCGCATGTATGAAGGCGACGATTGCACACAGTCTTCAGGTTCCAACCGCAGCGGAATCCCTTTTATTTTCAGCCTGTTCGGATTATTCGGTTTGTTCAGAATCAGTCGACGCAGGGCAAATTAAATAGAATCGTCGTGCCTTCACCCAGTACACTTGAAACACTTAAATGACTTTGGTGATGCGCTAAAAGACGCTGACAAATCGGCAACCCCAATCCGGTTCCCTTTGATTTTGTTGTAAAAAACGGCACAAAGAGACGAGATTGCACTTCCGGCGACATCCCCAAGCCATTGTCTGTAAGCGATATCTCTACACTTCGTTGAAGCGTTGATGTGTTGAGAGCCGCTCGCATTTTGAGAGTTAGCACCGATTCTGGCATTTGTTCTCGCCGCTCTTGCAATGCATCCATGGCATTTTGAGCCAAATTCAAACAAATCTGTCGAATCTGATCTGAATCACATAAGACATACGGAAGAGCGGGTTCAAGTTCACAAGCAAAATCAATCTTCAATGAATTCGCTGAGATACGAATCATTGCCGCAATTTTTTCGAGCAATTCCGAAGTGTTGACCGCCACCAGTTCACCACGAAACGGTCGAGCATAATCTAAAAATTGATTAAGGACAGTGTTCAATCGATCGCTCTCCTCAACCAAAACGGCACAAAGTGCACGATTTTCTTCAATCGCTGCAGGATCTTCCGAACCAGGCATTGCCAAAAGCTGCGCCGCACCCTTAATAGCACCAAGCGGATTTCGAATCTCATGTGCCATGCCTGTTGCCATTTCACCCAAAACAGACAATCGCTCACGTTCCGCCAAAGCCGCTTGAATCTCAGATCCTTCAAGTTTTGCAGTGAGTTGCGTAGCCAACGCCGCCAAGGCATCAAGCTCGCGACTCGAAAAAGTCTCACTTGGCTCTTGCCGCTTGTCACAAATCGCCAGAAAACCTAACAAGCGCTCACCACAAACAAAGCCAAAAACCAAATCAGCGCCCAGCGTCTCCAAAACTTCACTGGTCTGTATTTGTGTCACCAACTGCTTTGATTTAATGACTTCAAACTTAGCAGTAAATGACTCAAGCGCCGTCGTTTCTTCTGTTTCACGAGCAATCCACGATTGAGAAGACAGGCGTAAAAGCAGCGATTGCCCTTCTGCTGCGGATAAAGACTGCGTTAAAAAATCGCCAAAAGACGAAGAAATTCGGAACGTTCCGCGTGCATCAACCAAAAAAACGCCCGCAGCCGTCACCCTGCCAGAACTTTGAAGCAAAGTAACCAACTGTTTCGCCGCTTCTTCTGGAACAAATACTTGAACCAAATCGATCGCAAGTTTCTCCAGCTGAGGCAAAAACGCATACCGCGAGCGGAAATACGCAAGTCCGAATGCTCGAGACAAAAGTCTGCGCAAAGGCTCGAATAGAAATACAATCACTAAACTCGCCCAAAAAGCGTGATAAAAAAACAGATCGAAATCTTCACTTACCCAAAAAACGAGTAACATAAACACAAGCGAAATCGATAAAGTAAGAACGGCAAGCGTTGAAATTCGAGCCAAAAGTTCCTTTAAATCCAACAGCCTACGGCGTTCAATCGCTTGCATCCAAACAAACAGATAAAGAGCATTAACACTCTGACCAACAGATGGCAGAGGGCCTCCAGCCAAAGCCACCGCATCACATGCTAAAAACAGAGTTGCAACGACACCACCTATCACAAGATATGACAGTCGACTCACTTCCGCAGGTCGCTCACTCGAAATACGCCGCGCCAACCGCCACATCGCCGCCACATAACTGCCAATTACGGCAAGCGCGACCAACGACGGCAACGCCCGGCCCTCAGCCAAACGAGTGGGCAGAACGCAAACCACCACCAAAGACACCAACACCAATGCGCTCAATCCCTTCCAAGAAGCACTCTGCAAGTAATGCGCAAAGAAATGCTGGATTCCCCAAGCAACCGCAAGTGCCGATAAAATCACAACTTCCCGGCTTGCATCGAATGTTACACAAGCGAAATACGACGCATTGTAAATCATGAAACAAGCGAAAAGCTCAATCAAAGCCGCCCGATGCGGCACTTTCCGCCGAATCAGTGCGAGGTTCACAATCCCCGCGCAATACAGGATGGCAATAATGAGAGATTGAATCGGCACGGCGAGCGAAGGAAGGACTACAGGCGGGTATTACTGGTTACTACATTCATAGCGATTAGTTGAGGAATTTAATGTACAAATTTGGGGCGTCTGAGGATTCCTAGCATTATCCCCCTTGCAATAGAACTGAATTGCTATTTTCTCACCATCTGTCCGCTCAAGAGCGACAATCGATTGCTCAGAGTCTCCCTTTTCCCACGTTCCCAGAGTTAAATGTAGCTTATTACCCTCCAGGGATACAGTATTTGGATTGGAATAAGTATAAGTTTGATCTTTTTTCCAACGAATACTATCTGTAACCAGGGTAATCCCTTCCAAGTTATCGCCTTCGAGCTCAAATTCCGTATTGGAGCACATGTTAGGACTATTAGCAGCTGTTCGCGTTACTTTCGTAATTTTCGGGAAGTGCGAAGCACACTTAATATCTTTACCAGACTTCGTGCAAAGCTGATTAGCAGCGCCACCACCGACAGAGGAATTAAGAGAGCTGGGAACATCCCCACAGGCGACTGTAGTCAATTGGCAGGCTCCAGCGCGGCAAAGGCCCGTATAAGCGTTGTTATAAGCATTCTGATACGGAAGATTGCCAACTGTTGTGCATTGAGAGTCAACTGAAGGCTCTCCGCGTTTTGCGGAGCAGTCTTCAATAGCGTTGCCATCAGTTTTCAACTTGCAATAAGGAACAGAGGTAGCAGTCTTCTCACAGGTTCCTTGGGCAATCTTCACAACTTTTTGGTTATAAGTATCGCAAGTAAGCGTTTCCGGATAGATCATGCCACAGCTGGTGGTTTCCACTTTGGCCATGCAGTGAGCGGTCGAATCAGTTGAACTGCAGACACCCTTGACGTTTTCGATGGCATCGCTTCCGCTGCAGCTCGAACCTACGGTGTGGAGAACGCCAGATTCATCGGGGAGCATTACACCGGTCTGAGCGCAGTTTGTAGCGACGGTCTGGGTAACGTAAACAGGGGTACCTGCCGCATTATAACCGCAAGTAACAACTGTCTTGATCAGATAGTTATTACTACAGTGTTCACCCTGCGGACTCTCCAGTGAATCGTCGTAAGGTTCTTTCTCAGCAGCGTTACTGTTACTGTAATCGCAGCCATTCCGCTCAATAGAGCAAGTGCCCGTCTGCTTCATGAGATCCGTGCCAGCACAGTAGAGTCGCTCACAGGTTTCAGACTGGGTCTCACAAGACCAAGTATCACCCTGAGCAATGCAGTGACCCGTGTACTTCTTCACCTCAGTAGATGTATCCGCCGCAGTAGACGTATCAGCGCATCCAGCGAAGGCGCCGGCTTCACAACCAGCGCCACAGAGGCTCTTTTCGCGCAAGAAGGCATTTGCTGCCGTGCAGGAGCTTTCAACAGTCGATAACGTGCTGCCGTTCTTCCTCAAGACGCGGAATGTATACTGCAACTTGTATGGCTTTGTAGTGTCACCGGTCCCCATCAACTGCGGCAGCAAGCGATCTTTCCACATGAGGAAATCGATGGAAGCCGTGTACGTGCAAGCGCCATCCTCACCTTCCTCACAGGAGCCCTTTTTTGCATCCAACCACAACCAATGAGCAGTCTCAGTCGTAGAAGCATCATTCCCAGAGTGATTGGAGAGAGAACCACCGATGCCGATTTGAACAATGAATTCATCTGTGGCATTCGCTCCGCCAGTAGACTTGATAGCCTTCGTGCTAACCGTAGTCGTGGTATTGGCATCGCCAGTGTCATCGGCATTACCAGTGTCATCGGCATTACCAGCGCCATCGGCATTACCAGCGCCATCGGCATCACCAGCGTTATCGACATTACCAGCGCCATCGGCATCACCGGCGTTATTGCTATCGCCAGCGTCATTATCATTGCCAGCACTGATAGTGAGCGAATTACCGGAAGTAGCCATCTTCACGCTGACGGAAGCGGTTTCGTCCCAATAGAAGTCAAAGGAGTTCAAGAAGTTCCCAGTACACTCGACTGAAAGCTCTTTTGGCGTTACAGTGAATGTAGCATCTCCGCTTGGGCAAGCTTTCTTTTCTACATTGCTCCATGATGTGCCGTTATCCAGAGAAACGCGCATCAAGACTTGATAAGAGCCAGCAGCAGGCGCAGTCACAGAAGCAACGTATTCAACTGTTTCATCCTTCTTTGTGGCATCAAACCACTGGATGCTGTCTTTATCAAAATATCCAAGCTGAACCTTGAGATTAGTCTGGTCGTTAACTTCAGTAGTTAAGCGACCAGAAATCTTAATGGTTGACGGCGACGAATCTGAGTCAACAGCAGCATTCTGGATGCACATCGACGGTGCATTACTAGAGACACACTTTCCGTTAGTGCACGTTTCATCCGACTTGCAGTGAGCATCGATCAAACAAGCTTTGCACGTACAACCACCGCTCGAATACGACGGATACCAGTTATTGTTTAAATCATAAGCCAAGCAATCTTCGGGGCATGCAGAGGATGACGATGTTGCCTTGGTGCAATAACCGCTCTCAGCACAGAAGTAACCGTCTGCACAATTCAAATGAGATTCACAAAGAGCCGCGACTTCACTCGCATCACCACCGTAATAGACACAGACGCCCTCGATGGCTGAATACAAGTCGTTTACATCCGGCTTGCAGGTGTAGCCTGTAGCACAACCAGAGTTGGTTAGGCTGGCTGAGCAACCACAAGTGTAATCGCTGCGGCAGATGCTATTGTTTGAGCCATCGGCAGGGCAATCAGCATCAGTTTGGCATTCGACACAGAGATAAGATCCGTCAAGCTCGATACACTTGTTGGCCTTGGAATTCCGAGCGCAAGGATTCTGGTCACATTCCTTAATGTCGACACAGACATTCTGCACGTTATCTTTGCCGGCAGTTACCGTCTTGGTGTTATCCAACTCAAAACCAACGCTGCATCCACAGATGTAGCTACCAGGAATATTGGTGCAGGTCGAAACACAGCCAGCCCAACTCAGAGTGTCATCGCATTCGCATTTATGCGTAGCATCGGCACATTCGTCAATGTCAACGCAGGTCTTGCCATCGGCGCTGAGTTTGTAACCAGCACTGCAACCACAGGTGTAAGAGCCGTAAGTATTGCTGCAGGAAGCCTTGCAACCAGCGGTACCCTCTTCGCATTTACAATCGTTTGCATAACCATGGCTGCATTCATCGATGTCGACACAAGTCTTACCATCGGAGCTCAAGGTGAAGCCTTCGCTGCACGAGCAAGTGAAGCTACCAGGTTCATTGCTGCAGGTCGCAGTACAAGACTCGAGAGATGGCCAAATGCACTTCTTTTCAGAGCCACCAGAAATGATGCCACCCTTTGCAGTGCAAACATCTTCTGTAAAGGAGCTATCAATGCTGCCAGTAAAGGAGGTGCACGCGCTACTGGGTGTGTAAGCACCATTCTTTTCAAAACACTCAGCGCGGGTCATTTCAGCAGTGCACTTACCATCTGCGGAAGTACCTCCACATGTTTCAGACTCGCCAACGGAGAAAGTACAGGATCCAGGCAGGACGTCACCGTTTTCGCAAGCGGTTTGAACAATATCGCATCTACACCCGCCGTTCTCGACAAGACATTCATCAACGTCGGTGCAGCCGGGGCCAGTATAGCCAGCATTACACGAGCAAGAGTTACCATCCGTGTTGCAGGTAGAGTTTGCAGGGCATCCGGCGTTGTCGGTCGGATCACAAAGCTTGCAGGCTCCTTTCACGCACAACTGACTACCAATACACTGATCGTCAGTCACACATTCGGTGCAACGTTTGGTACCACCCAATGTTGCATTGCAGTACCAAGTCCAAGTGCCATCCGAAGAAATGCAATCACCGTTGTTCTCACAAGTACGGCAATCTTTGCCAGGCTCACAAGTGATACAAGTGTTATCTTTCTTGTCAGTCACACCGAATGCACAGAACTGAGACTCATCAGACGAGCAG
>JAZUEA010000363.1:0-3221 GCA_045639945.1 Myxococcota bacterium | reverse complement strand
GTTGGTTTTGTCGCCTTCAAAGACGATGCGACCGTTGTGGTAAACAGTGTCGCCCGCGAGGATGGTGCCTTCGATGATGACGTCGGTGCCAGAGCCCTGAACCGCAGAGCAAACACCGGACTGAACCGGTGCGATGGTCCGCTGGCATTCGATCACGTTCGAAGCGATCGAGCAATCGTCTGGGCAGTTGGTCGCGTTCTCACCCGCTTCGCAGACGTTGTTGCCGCAAACAGGCGCTTGCTCCTCGCAGTCGAGCGGGCAATTTTCGTGAGTCTCGCCCTCGCCGCAAACGTCGTCACCGCAAGTACCGCAGTCAGCTGGGCAGTTTGTGGGATTTTCGGTCGGACCACAGGTCTCATCGCCACATTCGCCGCACGCATCGCCTTCGCAAGCGCAGTCCGCCGAACATGTTTCAATGGTCTCCAACAAATCACAGACGCCATTGCCGCAAGTGCAATCGACAGGGCAGGACTCCAAGGTTTCGCCGTCGTCGCAAACACCGTTGCCACAATCGTCGGCTGCACCGCCCTGACCACCTTCGCCACCCTGACCACCTTCGCCGCCCTGGCCACCTTCGCCAGCAGTGCCACCTTCGCCAGCAGTGCCGCCTTCGCCAGCAGTGCCGCCTTCGCCGCCCTGACCAGCTACGCCGCCATCGCTACTTAAGGTGTCGTCGTCGTCATCGCATGAAGAAAGACCAAGCATCGCAAACGCGAGTAAAGCACTGGTCAAAATGCTGAATCGGCCCATGTTTCCTCCAAACGCCGCAGCAACATGCTACGGGTAATTGCGCAAGGTAAATCAAGCGACAGAATGAAACAATATGAGCAATTCAAAAACAGAGCTTTATTTGACGCAAAAATGGGGCGTTCTTTTGCACCAAAAACAGGGCGTGAAATCGTTTGCGAAAAGAAGTGTTTGATTAAAAACGCAAAATAACTAACCGGTGTAACTTTTGCGGTTAAGCCACTGAAGTGCCGTTCAAAAGTGCAATGAACGTTTCTTTGGAAATATTTTCGAGCGACAAATCAATCGTGGATTCGTCTTTATTTTCGGTTGTTTCAAAAAGTTCGTGCACACGCAACGACGTTTCAGCAAATAGCATGTCGTAGTTACGAGCCCACGTTTTGTATTCAGTTTGGCCAGCAGTAACTCGACTGTTGCCAGCTCCATAAGCACCAAAGATGAATTGAACGCTTTCGTTTTCAATGAGGATCTGTCCCAAAGTCATTTCACTTTGCCCGTCCTCAAATGAAGAATGGAATTGATAGAGTATTTTATTGGGATTTACAGTGTAATTCAGTTTGAATTCTTTCTCTGAATCATACTCCGCAATAAAGAAATGGAACGGAACTTTACCGTTATTTGTAAATAGATTGAGCGAAACGGTAAACGCATTTGGCTTGTCTTTTAAGTGCTTAATTAAAAAACATTCCGAAGCGCCGCCTGTTTCGCGGGGTGCAGCAGTTAGATCACCAGAATACACAGCATCTTCAGCGCGCCATTGTGTATGCCATCCAAACTGTTCGTTTGCATTACTTACATGTAAATCAATGTCTACGCGTGTATCGCAATCGTTCTGTTTGGCTTCGGATTCTTCCAAGTCAAACCAATGCACACCGACAACCAAATCCGATGAATTTTTCAACGTAATCGAGCTGCCTGCTGGCACCTCACCCGAGAACTGTTTTTCGGTCACCGGCAGCATGTAAGTCACATTTTCTGGAATGTATAACTTTACAGCTTTTGTCTGCACACGCTGTTTAACGTAATCTTCTACGAATTTCGCAATTAATCCGCAGAGTTCTCGGCGCGGCGGTTCAATTTCAAGCTCAGATGCAAACGATCGGCCATTTCGGATTTTATACACAATCGACTGCGCGCGTTCGTTGCTGTAAAAGCGCAAAACGTTTACCAAACGGACACATCGGAAGATCGTTGCATTGTCAAGCGCGCGAACAAGTCGCTCTTTGTCCTGCTCAAACGCTTCAACCGATTGATACTTCGTAAGATTATCCAGCAACCCAGATTTCATGGGTTCGTGATACTTCTTAGAGAGTTTCGAAATGCGATTGATTATCGCATTCAAGCGACGATGCGAAATGGGATCTGTGTCGATCTGAATTTCGATCGGAGTTGGCGAATTGAGCTCATTTTGCTTCAGTGAAACAAAGAACTTCTTGTAACGATTAAAGATTTTCGAAAGTTCAATGTAACCATTTTCGCGCGAAACATACTTTTCCAATCGCTCAAGAACCGTTTTCCGCGATTTAGATGCCAACTTAGCAAGCTCATCCATCGATCGCTTGCTCTGAACGATCATCGCTCGAGAAGTGAGTTCTGCGTACACAAACTGCAGAAATTCCACAGGATTTTCGGGAACCAAACCATATTTTTTGAGCAAGCGAATTTTGATATCGCGATTCTTGACCTGATCGAGTTCATCGCGCGAGATGGCATCCGACAAAGTCATAATGTCATCCATGGTCTGATTCGAAAGAGCAATTCCACTCAATAATTGCATCAATCGATCATGCAATGTCACACGAGAAATCGGTTGAATCAGCGTGACTTGAATCCCCTCTTCCAATTCAGGAATGTCGAGATCAGTCGCAGGAATAAAAATTAAATTCTTTTGATAACCAAGACCTAAGCGTTCTAAGCCATATGTTGTAAAATAATGTGTAACCTGTTCCGCAATCAGTTGTTCGATATCTTTCTCAACCATATTGTGGAACGAACCTTGGAACGTGCGATTCAGCTCACTTGGTCGTTTTCCGTAAAGTTTATCGCCAAGTTCAATCACTGAAGCATCGGCATTTCCCAAGTAAGTCACACCATTTTTGGTCAGAATCTTATGGTTTGAAGGCACATTTAAGTCATCAACAAAGCATTTAAAAAGTCGAAGAGTAGCTTCTGTTACTTTTTCAATGTTTTTTACATTTTGTTCGA
Source organism: Myxococcota bacterium (assembly GCA_045639945.1). Classification (GTDB taxonomy): domain Bacteria; phylum Myxococcota_A; class Bradymonadia; order UBA7976; family UBA1532; genus UBA1238. Next base: position 269 of record JAZUEA010000363.1, on the reverse strand, counting down.
ATTCCATGTTGCCTCCATAAAAAAATCCCGGCGAGGTCTAAAAAACTGTTCGTGGACAAGCCACAAACTTTTTCTTCAAAAGAGGAAGACCATTAGCCGAGATTTAAAAAGTGCGAACCGGATGAGATGTAAATTCAATGCAATGAGGAAGGAACACCTTTAATCCGGCTCGCAAAACTCGCTTATATGTAAAATCGAAAACAGAGGCAAGCGCGAGAATTACTCGTCGTCTTCAACCTGCTGATCGTCAATGATGTGCTTGAGCAACA
>JAZUEA010000362.1:0-4271 GCA_045639945.1 Myxococcota bacterium | reverse complement strand
GATTTCAATACCGTCCACGCAAGCTTCTGCGATTTCAACGCCCGGTTCGCCCCAAGCCACAGCAGCCACGGCAACGGTTTTGCCATCGCTCAAGCCCGGAAGCACGACGCTGTTGTCGCCCGTGAAGTTGATGGTCGTGTCAACGTAGACGTTTTCACCGTACTGCAAACGCCAATCGCTGCAGCTGGGCGTGACCACAACACGAGCGTTCGTGAAAGCGCTCTTGAGGTAGCGAGAGGCGTCAGGAGCAACAGGTGCGGCGTTGTTGGTGTAAATCGACGGACGATACTGAATGCGAGCTTTGATTTCGCCGGCGGGATTCTGGCGAACGGCAACCGGGTAAATGTAAGAAGTTTCACCAACGGTAAAGATGATGTCGATGGTGGTCTCTTGGTTGCCAGAGGTCAGCGTGAACTTGGCCTGACCGTTCGAAAGAGTCTGGCGGTAGGTGTTCAAACGCGTGCCGTGAGCGCCGGTGGAAGTGACGTCGGTGTTGTTCTCGAGGATTTGCGCGACGACAACGCCGGTGCCGGGACGACCGTTTTCGTTGTACTTAACGGTGAGCGTGAGGGTCTGGTTGAAAAGCAACGTGCTGCCGCCTTCAACCGTGAGCGAGTAGTCGCCGCCGTCCGGAAGACCACCGGAGTCTTCTCCGATGTCCACGCCGGAGTCGCTGGGCTGAACGCCGGAGTCGTTGGGCTGAACGCCGGAGTCGTTGGTCTGGACGCCGGAGTCAACAACAGGAGTTACGCCGGCATCCATGCCGGTTTGCGGATGAGGATTGATGACGGCGGCGTCTTCGGAGTCTTTGCCGTTGCTGGCGGTATCGTCGTCGCAAGCGGCCAAAGAGAAGGCGATCGCGGAAATGGTTAAAGCACGATAAAACGGAGTCTTGGTGAAGAGTTGCATGTGCGAAACTCCCGGTTCCTAAAAGCTCTATAATTTAACAGTTCTTGAATGATTTTCGCAACTCTCATCAAAATTTCAAAACTAGACTATATATAGTCGTTTTGCTTGATGCGCTGATCTAGCGAGTTCATGTGGAGTCGTGTAGAACCCGCGTCCAGCGTTCGCAGAACAAAAAATTTGAAGCATAAAAAGGAGCCGCGATGGAGTACCCGAAGCCTTCGTACACCGCCGATATTCTTGTGTTTCGTTACTACAACGCGCGTTTGCAGCTGTTACTCGTCGTGCGTGGAAATCCGCCGTACAAAGGTTGTTTGGCGTTGCCGGGCGGTTTCGTTGAAGAAAATGAGCGCACCGAAGCGGCTGCCGCACGTGAGCTTGAAGAGGAAACAGGGCTTAAGGGGTTAACGCTGTTTCCGTGCGGTGTTTTTGGTGATCCAGGACGTGATCCACGCGGCTGGACGGTGAGCGCGGCGTTTTTGGCTTTTGCACCAGAAACCACGCAGCCGGTTGCGGGCGACGATGCTTCAGCTGCGCGATTTGTTTCGGTTTCAGATTTGCCTCAATTGGCGACCGAAGCGCCGGGCTTGGCGTTTGACCACGTTCGCATTATCGATGCTGCGTTGGCGCGTATGCGCGAGCTTGCCTTGCTGACCACGGAACCGCTGGCCCTTTTGAAGGAACCGTTCCGTACGGCTCAAGCGCGTCATTTGTACTCGCAGATTTTGGGTCGTCCGTTGCCGCCTACTGTTTTTAAAGCGTGGTTGCGTCGTTTTGATGCAGTGGAGCGCGTTGGTCCTGCAAAGTTTAAGCGCAAGGATCGTTTGCTTTCTCCGTTCGATCGCTGATTCCTAAAATTCCTCACATAAATCTCGCCTAAACTTTCTAAAACGCTTCATCCTTCCCCAAAAATTCCCCTTTCTATGGGAAATGAGAGTTTTTGTGCTCGTCTTGTCGTGAAAACTCTCCACAAAACGTTCGAAATGCTTCAAAGTGGAAGCGAGTCTTTTTTACACGCGAGCAGACCTCTATTGGAGAGTGTATGCGCAGTTTTTCGAAAGTTCTTTGGCCCATTTGCTTAACATTCTTGTGGGCTTGCGATGATGACGACTCAACTGCCCAGCTTGATGCGACAGCAGGGAGTGGTGGTTCAGCTGATGCATCCGGCATGCATGAAGATGCTGGCGGAACCGGCGGAATCGGTGGAATCGGCGGCTATGCTGGTGGTTTTGCCGGCATGGGCGGAAATCCGGAACACGCTGATCAAGACGGCGGCTTGGTGATCGACGCCGGCAATGATGGCGAAGGTGGTACGCCTGTCATTTGGCTGGATGCCGAAGTCGGCGGTGCTGGCGGCGGCGGCACGGGGGGCGCAGGCGGGACGAGCGAACCGCGTTGCCCTAACGGAATTGTCGAAGCAGGTGAGGAATGCGACGACGGCAACTTGCTCAATGGTGACGGTTGTGATCGCAACTGTCATTATGAGCCGGAGCCTCCGCTGGTTCACGAACCGCCGCTGCAGAACAACTGCCAAAATGCGATGGAGCTGGAGTTCGATCGCACCGGGCGCAACGTCTCTGTTTTGTACGACACCGTCAGTGACACGGATATTGACTGGTTCACGTTTACCTTAGATCAACCCGCCACTGTTTGGATTGAAACCTCTGCGCCGGACGACAGCATTGAATACTGCAACGGTGACACTTACTTGTTGCTTCACCGCAAATGCAATGCTTCGGCGTTCCTCGGCAACGATGACATCGGTTTAGTCGGTGTTGAGCCGAACCTTTGCTCGCGCATTGTCGCTACGTTGTCCGAAGGCACTTACTCCATCGAAACCAGGCTTGGTCTTAGTGGCGTTGGTACTGGCAGCGAAAAGAACGTTTTGCACATTGAGTTGGTCGAGCCTCTCGAGGACGGCGACACCTGCGGTAACGATGTCTTGTTGCCGTGTGGTTTCTACTCGTGGTGCAACAACGATGTGTGCCAGCGCAACGTCTGCGGTGATGGTCACATCGCTGGCGATGAAGAATGCGACGATGGAAACCTGATCGAAGGCGATGGCTGTAACCTGGAATGCAAGGTTGTTCCCATTGAGTTAAACAGCGCCTGCATGCCTGGTGGTTTCCCCTGTGCCAACGGCGCTTACTGCTTGCCTTCGCTGCAGGATTCCAGCCTCTACTACTGCACGAAGCGTTCGTGTGGTGATGGTATTCGCGTTTCTGGCGAAGAGTGCGACGACGGTAACAACCGTGATGGTGACGGTTGCACGGCCAATTGTCTCTTCTCGCCCTACGCGAACGCCTCATATAACACCATGTTCAACGCTTATGACTTGGCCACAGTTGAGACAACAGGCTACGGCGAAGCTGTCTTCAACTTTGAAACCAAGACCGACGAGAACTGGTTCAAGTTTACGGTACCGGAAAGTGCGGGCCGTGGTCTTTACCGCATTTTCTCTGAAAGCGTGATTGGTCCAGGCTGTTCGGGCGATACCTTTATGGAGCTCTACCGCTCGGACGAACACTGGAACCTTGGCAAGATCGACGAAAACGACGATGCGGGCGATGAATATGGTTGCTCGCAGATCGATCGCTACCTTGATCCAGGTTTGTACTTCGTCAAAGTTAGAGAATACTACGGCTATGTCATTGCTGACGGAAACTGGCTGGTCGTTCGCCGTCAAAAGGACTTGAGCATCGGCGATGAGTGTGTCGTCGGTGATCGCCAAGTGCCGTGCATGGGTAATGCCTACTGCAAGCCGAATGCCAACGATCCGACCACTGGCATTTGCACCGAAGACGAGTGCGGCAACAATCAGCGTGGTTCACAAGAGGAATGCGACGACGGCAACAACATTGATGGCGATGGTTGCTCGCACGATTGCAAGCTGACCGGTATTCCGCTGGATCAGCCTTGCGTTTTCGGCAGCAATATCACCTGTGTTGAAGGTGCTTACTGTTTCGTTGAATCCTCCGAGCGCTCTTTCTGCAAAGAAGATGAGTGCGGTAACGGATATTTGAGCAAGTTCGAAGACTGCGAACCGGGCTTTGAAAGCGAAAAGCCCTGCATTGCTGATCGTTGCTTGTTTGATGATGCTCAGCCGCTTCTGATTCCTAACCGTAACCCGGGCACCATTCCTGAGGGTGCTTATCAAGAATGGGAGTTCACGCTTGAGCAAGAAGCGCTTGTTTCGTTTGAAACCGGCAGCGCAGGCGGTGTTTGCCCCGGCGACACGTTGATGAGCTTGTACGATGTCACGAAGGGCCGCAAGCTGCTGGACGATGCCGATGACATCAGTTCGAACAACCGCTGCTCCAAGATCGAAGCGCAGTTGCCGAGCGGCACATACCGCGTTCGTGTTT
>JAZUEA010000361.1:0-1727 GCA_045639945.1 Myxococcota bacterium | reverse complement strand
AGCATAAGATAAGAAGCAAAGCCGCAAAAGAAGAACACCTAAAAGAGTTCTTCTGACGGAAAAGGAGGATAAGCCGAGTGATCGATCAAATTGAAAAGCCCAAGATTGAGCTTATTGAAGCCGGCGACCCCAATAAATACGGCAAGTTTGTTGTCAATCCTCTGGAAAGAGGTTTTGGCCAGACTCTGGGAAATGCACTTAGACGTGTTCTGCTCAACTCTCTGCCCGGTGCAGCCGTGACGAGCGTGATGATCGAAGGCGTTCAGCACGAGTTCTCCACCGTTCCCGGCGTAAGGGAAGATGTTGTTGAGATCATTCTGAACCTCAAACTGATCTGCGCCAAACTTTATACCGACCAGATCAAGACCGTTACCGTTGATGCCGTTGGTCCCTGCGAAGTGACCGCGGGCGATATCAAGTGTGACGATGAGGTTGAGATCGTTAATCCCGACCTTCACATCGCTACCCTTTCCGAAGGCGCACATCTGAAGATGCAGCTCACCCTCGAAAAAGGCCGCGGATATGTCTCTGCAGACCGCAACAAGCAGCTTGCTCTTGAGAGAAAACTGAATATGCCCATCGGTGTTATCCCGATCGACAGCATCTTCACTCCCATCCGCAAGGTGAGCTACTCCGTAGAAGATACGCGTGTAGGTCAGGTGACTGACTACGACAAGCTGACCATCGAAGTTTGGACCAATGGTACCATTCTTCCCAAGGAAGCTCTGGCGAGCGCGGCTCAGATCCTCACCAACAACATGAAGCTGTTCATTGACCTGACTGTGAATGTTGTCCGCGTGGATTACAATGAGCCCGAGAGCGACAATCGCGACAAGGTGCTCGAGATGACCATCGAAGAGCTGGACCTGAGCGTGCGTGCGTTCAACTGCCTGAAGCGTGCCTCCATCAATACGGTAGGCGAGCTTGTACAGCGTAATCAGGAAGACATGATGAAAGTTCGCAACCTCGGCAAGAAGTCTCTGGAAGAGGTCGAACAGAAACTGCAGGGTTTGGGTCTTTCTCTCAAATCCAGCGAAGAGTAATTACGAGCCTTACAACACAAGGCTGTCAAGGAGGAACCTATAATGGCAAATCGGAAGCTTGGTCGTCCGACTAACCAGAGAAAGGCCATGCTCCGCAATCAGGTCACCAATCTGATCTGGTACGGCAAGATTGAAACCACTCTCGCTCGCGGCAAGGAAGTTCAGTCTATGGCTGAGCATCTCATCACCATCGCCATGCGTGAGTGCGACAATACCGTTGAAGTTACCAAGAACACCATGAACGACAAGCAGCAGTCCGGTACCATCACCGTGACCAACGACACCCCCGCGCGTCTGGCTGCCCGTCGTCGCGTCATGCGCACTCTGTACGAGATCCCCGCTGTCCAGGGCAAGGGAGAGGACAAGGACGAGTTCAAGAAGCGCAAGAAGGACGTTAAGCATCCTGTCGTCGAGAAGCTCTTCCGCGAGATCGCTCCCAAGTATAAGAAGCGCGCAGCGGAAAAGGGCCAGGGCGGCGGCTACACCCGTCTCGTTAAGATGGGTCCCCGTCGTGGTGACGGCGCCGAAATGGTTATCCTGGAGCTGATCTAATAGCTTTCAATCGACCCCGTGCAAACGGGGTCGATTTTCTATGCCGGGATAATATAACCATACCTCATCCACACGCCGCGTTGATAGGCTACCTCTCGTAGCCCCGTGGCTCCCTTTGCAAAGGGAGCTGTC
>JAZUEA010000360.1:0-9243 GCA_045639945.1 Myxococcota bacterium | reverse complement strand
GCCACGAGCAACCAGCCCGCACATTGCGAAACCGCCGCACCCTCTTGTTACTGCGCAACGCTTTACACTGCATGCGCAAACAACAATGTGGGCTACATCACCCACACCGAAAAGCGCTGCGAAGCAGGTGCCATTGACGATGGCTTGGACTGTGGCAGCAGTGAAGATTTCTATGAATCCTGCCACTCTGGTGTTTCTTGCCAGATGGGCGAAGTCGGTCAGCTCATGCAAGTCAGAGCAAGCTGCGGAGTCAACATGCAACCGACCGGTTATCTCAATTGCATGAACTCCACACAGATCTATGCAAACTGCGAAGGTGGCACCACGTGCGGTGAAGTCTTCGGTCAAACCGGTTGCGTAGGTAGCACCTGCACTAGCGACGAGCAGTGCGACACCAGCACCGGTCGCTACTGCCGTGACGGTCACTGTGCGCGCACCATTTCGTGGTGTGCTTTGCAAACTCCAGGTGATGGCAACATCAACACAACGGCTGGCAGCGAAGTCACCATTTATCTGCGCTTGAACCCGGAGAACGTACCCACACTCGCAAACGGTGAGCTCGACATGGCCATGCGTTTCGGCATCGCTCCCAAGGGAACCGGCGTCGACAACCTGACCAAGTGGCAAATGACCGACATTCCGGTTTTGAGCGCCATCAGAAACACCGAATGCTCAAACTGCGGTCCCAACAACGAATATAAATTCACGTTCAACGCGCCAACAACAGCCGGTCAATACGACGTTGTGGGCTTTGTCTCCACTGATTCACGCGTGAGCAACACCGGCGTAGAGTACTGGCTGTGGACCGTTTGTGATCGCGAATACGGCATGGGCACAGGCTCGCTCGACGGTTACGATCCCAACCTCGCAATTCACTTGAACGTTCAGTGATTTAGCTGAAACAGTTGCATAAATCGGTGAACCAACCGCCGATCAAAAAAAGGGACTCCTTGTGAGTCCCTTTTCTGTTTCTGCTCAAAGAAAATCAGAACCGCGCTCAAAGTAAGCCAGCAGTGATCCAAAAAGTTCAGAGCCAGCTTCAAGGCTGAGCGGTTGCGATTCCTAAAAATCTCAGGCGTTGCGCTTCGATTCCACGATCTCTTTGCACTTCGCAACAACTTCATCGATGTTCAAGTGGCTTGCATCGACCAAAATCGCATCATCGGCTTTGCGAAGCGGTGCAATTTCGCGGTGTTCATCGGCGTAATCGCGCGCGATGATGTCGGCCTTCACCGATTCCAAATCGCTTTCAACGCCGCGAGTCAGCAATTCAAGGTGGCGACGCTCAGCACGCACCTCAACAGAAGCGGTCAAAAAGAGCTTCACGTCGGCATCGGGGAAAACCACCGTTCCGATGTCACGACCATCCAAGATCGAGTCTGCAGAACGACCCAAGCGGCGCTGCAAATCCATGAGAGCTTCGCGAACGGCCGGCACTGCAGCAAATTTGCTTGCGGCGTTGCTGATTTCCGGTGCACGAATGGCCAACGAAACATCTTCTTCGCCAATGAACACCTTTCCGTCGGTGTCGATGCGCAAAGGAAGAGCGCTGGCAAAAGCCAATAAATCCGTATCAGTGGTGGACTTACCCGCACGCGTGGCGGCCAAAGCAACAGCGCGGTAGAGAGCGCCCGTGTCCAGGCGAACAAAGCCTAAACTGGCGGCGAGTTTCTGAGAAATCGTGCTTTTTCCTGCGCCGGCAGGACCATCCATGGCGATAATCATCACTTCTCTCCTTCAGATTGAGCCAAACAGAGATCTACACAAGACTCGAAATCTTCTTTTGTAATGGGCGCGTTCAGCCAGCGAATCTCATCTATGGCACGGAACCACGTCCGTTGACGGCGACCATACTGCCACGTTGATTTCTTGAGCAGTTCAATCGCCTCTTCTCTTTTCATTTCTCCGCGACAAACTTGCGCGACAAAGCGATAACCCAGCGCGCCCATTGACTGAAGCGCCTCACCGTAGCCTTGGTCCAACAATTTTTGAACCTCAGCCTCAAAGCCGGTTTGGAACATCAAATCCACGCGTTTGTTCATGCGCGAGCGCAGCAACTCTGAATCGGAATCGACGCCGAAAATGATTCGGTCGGGATAGCGATCTTTTTGAAACCTGTGGGCAGCTTGCCAGGCAGAAATCGGCTTACCGGTCGTTCGAAACACACCGAGCGCGCGTTCAATGCGCTGTTTATCGCGTGGAGCCAAACGTGCCGCCGCTTCTGGATCACAAACTTTAAGCTCTTCGTAAAGTTCCGCGAGGCCACCTTGCTCGATTTTTTCTTTTAGAGCAGCGGACACATCCGCAGACACAGGCGGTGTTTCGCAAAGACCATGCAGCAAAGCTCGCAGATAGAGACCGGTTCCGCCGCAGCAAACAGCCATGCGACCGCGGCGCCAGCAATCCGCGATTTTTTCATCTGCCATGGCCACAAATCGAGCAGCATCAAACGGTTCATCAGGGTCCACCACATCAATTAAGTGATGTTTTACTTCGCCCAGTTCTTCCGCTGTTGCTTTGCCGGTTCCGATGTCCATTCCGCGATAGATCTGACTGGCATCAACACCAATGATTTCGCCGTTGATGCGTTTGCACAGTTCAATGGCAAATCCTGTTTTTCCTACCGCAGTCGGTCCTACGACACAGATGAGTTTCATCGGCTTCTCCGATTGGTTTTGCGTGCGAGTTCTGCCTTGCTCAGACAAAATGCAAACGCAGCATCCTCGAACGACACCTCATTTTGAAGTCTTTTCATTAATTCATGATCGCGCGCCGCGTTGATTCCAGCTGCAGAGATCATTGCAAGTTTTGAAACAATCACCTCTTTTTTAGATCGCTCAGCGCGTGGCAAAGCGGCCAGCAGCTTTAATCCTGTTTCAATGCTGTCCTTTAAACAAGCTGGACATTCATCGATCGAAATCACGCCAGGACCAACCGCGCTCCACATCAAATCAATCGCAGAACAAACAATGCGCGCCGCTTCCAACTTGGTTGTCGTTGAAACACCCAAATTCAGCGACCCCGCTTCAACTTTTTCGCACGCACACGCATCGAGATCGTGCGCAATCAAGTGCTCCCAAGCCTTTGCGCGATCGACCACAACCAAATCATCGCCGTGCACAAACGAAATCATTCCCCCTAAATCCAAAATCGGCACTTTCTCAGAAATTTGAGCCTCGTCACTCAACTGAGCTGAGTCCGATCCAGTTTGCACGGCATCGTCATAGGGGTTCGCCAGCGCCGATCTTTTTGGATCGCCATCGTCATAGGGGTTCGCCAGCGCCGATCTTTTTGGATCGCCATCGTCATAGGGGTTCGCCAGCGCCGATCTTTTTGGATCGCCACTGTCATAGGGGTTCGCCAGCGCCGATCTTTTTGGATCTGCACTTTCATAGGGGTTCGCCAGCGCCGATCTTTTTGGATCTGCACTTTCATAGGGGTTCGCCAGCGCTGATTCGGCTTGCACAGCATCTTCGACAGGCATTTCGGCGGGTGCTGTGGACTTTTTAGCGCCAAAATCAAAGCTCACCGTGCGTTCTTCGGCTGAAAACGAACTGTGACCAGCGTTTGACATGGCATTTTGAATGCGCTGACGATGTGCACTCAGGCCAGACGATGACTTTTGATTTTGCGGAAAAGAGTTTTGCGGTGCCCAATTGCCCCAAAACAAAGTGGGTTCTTGCGAGTTTTGTGCGGGACGATTCGCCTCAAAAGCTTTTGAAACTGGCACACTTGCCTGCTTTGGTTCTCTCGGAGCGACGGTTACAGGCTTTGGCGCAGGCGGCAATGGATCTGATTTTTCAACAGGCGCAGCGGGTGTTAAGTCATAAGCCCAATTGCCACGATTAGACGGCGTTTGTGCAGACTCACTCAGCGAACTCGCTCGCATCAACGCATCGTCCAATGAATGCAGCAAAAATTGATGAATGGCCTGCGTGTCGGCGAATCGCACTTCTGTTTTGGCTGGGTGCACGTTCACATCAACCAGCTGCCCCGGCATTTTCAGTCGGAGCACAACAAACGGCGACCGACCACGCTCAATGCCCGTGCGGTACGCTTGCTGAATTGCGGAGAGCAGCACCTTGTCGCGCACAAACCGACCATTCACGAACAGATACACACGACGATTGGTCGCAAAACTCACCGATGCAGGCGCAAACAAGCCATCGAGCGAGAAAATCCCATCTTTCGCGTTTAATTCGCGTAAAGGTTCTGCCTCTTTCGAACCAAACAAAGCATGAGCGCGTGCCATTAAATTACTATGACGAGGCAGATCGAGTGTCACTTTACCATCTTTTAACAGACGAAATGACACTTCAGGATAGCCCAACGCCAATCGTTCAATGGTTTCTGTGATGTGTGATCCTTCAGTCGCTGCTGCTTTTAAGAATTTGCGCCTGGCTGGCACATTGAAGAAGAGATCTTCAACCATCACAGTTGTGCCAACAGGACCTGCCACCTCTTTTGCAGAAACAACTGTGCCACCTTCAACGCAAATCTCGAATGCGCCAACAGAATCAGGTGTGCGAGTCTTGATTGAAAACCGACTCACAGATGCAATCGAAGGCAGTGCTTCACCGCGAAAGCCTAAAGTTCCAATGTCGCTTAAGTCTTCAACCTGCGCGACTTTACTGGTTGCATGTCGATTTAAGGCTTCTCGCGCATCTTCCGGTGTCATGCCGCAGCCATTATCGACAACTCGCAGTCGTTTCAGGCCTCCGCTTTCTAGATCAACGGTGACTGCAGTCGCAGACGCATCTAATGCGTTTTCAATCAACTCTTTCGCCGCGCTGGCCGGCCTTTCGACAACTTCACCAGCTGCGATTTGGTTCGCCAACACCGGATCTAAAACGTGGACTTTGCCCATAGATCCCCCAGCAACGCGTGATTTAAAACGCGCAGTCTTAAAATGGCATCTAAATGTGAGTGGATTTTTTAAGCAGGAAGCGCATCAGCCACGCGCTGCAATGCATCTTGCTCAGGTTGTGTGAGATAGGCCTTCACAGTGAAGAGCTCAAAGATGAGAAGTTCCCGCAATGCCTGCGTGAGATAAGCCAACTGATTGGGTTGCTCTAAGACAGACAAGTTAATCGCCAGTTGTGTCACATCCAGATTGCCAGCAGCATCGAAAGACACACCTGAGAAAAGATCTGTAAAGCCGTAAAACTGCAAAAACGTTGTGAATCCGCCCAAGAATGTATTGGCTTGGCCGCGTGCCGACACTAGCCCAAAAATCTGACGGAAAGCACTGTTATAACTAATAATTAATGCATCTGTTTCAGACAGACGCAGCACACCTTGCGGTGCCGTTTGGTCAATCCCAACGCTGTTTTGCTCGCAGAAATCGCACAATCCAATTTGCGAAAGAGCGAAAAGCGCGCGAATCGTTTCAAATCGGCCCAGCTTTGAGGCGCGCATGAGCGTTGCCACCGACATTTGACCTTGCCCTAAGGTGTCGTACACGCAGGACTCGCTTGAATCGAGCTGGCGCGACGGCTGCACACCTTCAATGCGATAACAGATCAAATTGTCGTGCTTTACTTTTGTGCGGAAGTGCTCCAGCTCATCTTGCTGACGAAGGCCTTCCATGAGCAGACTTTGCACGCTGAGCGTAAGTGGCGACGGCAAAACAGAAACATCGAAATTTGTTAAGAAAAAGTCGCCTTCTTTCCATGAAAGAAACGAGTAAAAAATCTCTTCCACTTGGTGGCGAACTTGCTTTAAGAGCTCGGCTTGTTTGAGGATTTTGGTTTCGAGCAACAAATTGCCGAGCGGGCGGCGCGTTTGGCGTGACTGTTCGTTGAGTTGATCCAGCTGCTCGCGCTCCAAAACGCCAAAGCGATACAACACTTCGCCCAGGCGATCTTCGTTTTGATTGGAGCCCGCGCCTTTCACTGCGCCGTCTTTGAGATAAAGCCACTTGCGCACATCGCCGTTCACCAACACCAAACAGCCCGACAAATGCGACGAGCCGACGAAGTTAATCACTTCGATGCTGGATCCCATTTGTGCGATGTCGCCCTGCATGATGATGGGCGCGCGCGCTTCCTCAACTTGGCGAACGCGAGAGAGTTTCTCAAAATAAAGCACTGTGCCGTCGGCCGCGCTCAAGCGATAACACCCAGCGCACGGCACAAGGGTTTGGTGAAGATCACGACCAAAAGCTGCCACTCGACCGTGGTCATCTACCCTTAAGAAGCCGTCCAACAGTTGCTCACTCTCTCGCTCATGCGAAAAACTTCACAGGAATACCAAGCGTTGTACTTGATCTTGAGCCCGTGCGAAATAGTGCAATTCACTTGCTCGCACGAAATTTACTTTTTGCCCAGACCGAACAAGCCAAAAAGTTTGTTTTTTGTTTTTGCGACCGGCTCTTCGCGCTTTCGCTCCACGTGACGCAATTCCGCCGCAACTTCCAAATTGTGCGGTGCAATTTTCAACGCGGTTTGGAACGCCTTGGTTGCATCTTCAAGCTTGTTTTCAAGGCGCAAAACTCGCCCCAAATACAAGAACGGCTCTTCACGATTGGTGTAAGCAGTCGTCACTTCTTGTAATGTTTTCACGGCCTTAGCGACTGCGGCTGCATCAATGCTCGTGGCACACGCGAGCATGCATTCGGCGTACGCCTCGCCAGCTTTGGCCAGCGGATCGTCGGGCGTCACCGCGAGCGCTGATTGAAAGCGCTCCAACGCCGGAGCAAATCGACTGTTGCGATTGAGCACCAAGCCTTCTTTGACGTTTTTTTCGGCCTGAACAATTTGCTCAAATCCCGTGTCCGACGTGGCTTTCAGCGATTTATCGGCTTTGGCCGCAAGCAACGCATCGTAATCGCGACGACCATCAGCAGACGTCAAAACCTCGTTTGCGCGGTTTGCCACGATAAATGCTTGCTGAACCATCTTTCGATCTTCAGCCGAAATATCGAAGCGAGCGAAACGATCCACGTGAAAATCGCGAGCGAACTTACGGAAAGCATTACGAATTTCGTCGATTGAAGCAGTTGGCTCAACCCCCAAAACTTCGTAGTGCGTTTTTTCGGCAGCGTGCTCGGCCAAATCGCGGGCAGCGTCCAACTTTGCCTGAATTTGTGGCGTAATCGGCTTGCATTGCATGGTCGCCGGCGCAGCAGCAGGCTTTGCGGTCATGCGCGATGATTCAGACGGCATTGCCATAGGCGGCGCAGACGGCGTCAACATGTCGTGCGGCGAAACTCGATTACTCGGAGCGTTCGGCGCAGCCACTGGCCTGCTCGGTGCAGAAACAGGCGATGGTCGAGTTTGCGACTCAAGCGTAACAGCCGGTTTTAAAACGGTATTTGGAATTTGACGATTAGCTGAATGAGCGGCTTCGTTGAGCGGCGTGGTGGGCACGCGACGTTCCGCGGAATTGGACGCAACAGCGTTGGCCTGCAAACGCGCCAATCCAGAAAGGACAAGCGCGGAAATTTCACGATTCGCACGCGCTTCATCGACCGTGCGCAGAAAATCCGCCGGCATAAAAGCATCGCGGAAAAGATGGTGCGCATTCGGAGCCGGGAAAAACGAATCGTACGTCGCAAAGTTCGCGCTCGAATCCAAAATCACCTTTTGATTCGGGAACATCGCGACAAATTGCGCGGCCATTTGTGCGCTCATCAAAGACGCTGCTTCAATGCAAAGCGCCTGGCAATCGTACGGAGCATGCGCGGGCTTTAACCCTTCGCGCGGCGTGAATCCGTAAACACCACTGCTCCAAAGAAGCGCTTCGACAATGCGTTTTTGCTCCAAATCTTGGTACGCATGACGCATGACCGCCGACGAACAAAAACCGCGCTCCACCACCAAACGCACCAGCTCATTCTCGGTCTTGTTTAAACCTTCGAGCTCGCTGCGCTGCGAAGGAAGCAAAATGCCTTCATCCGCGAGGTAATTCAGCAGCGATTCATTTGGAAAGTTGGACTGCGCAGCAAACGGCGCGCCTTCATGGAACCAAATCGCTTTTTCGAAACCGTCGCGAGACAAGCGCAACGCACCGCTCAGTTTACGTTCTTGCGCGCTTCGATAGATCTTAAAAACCTTGAAGATCTCAAGCGAGGTTGCCATGGGCGCTGCCTCTAATTTGGTGAGTGAAGGCGAAGTTTAATCTAGGCGAGTACCGCGCGACAATCTTTGTGCAGATGAACCGCTCGATTTTGTGCTTTGGTGAGTGAAATCCACGAATGATTTGTTGAATTCACCCGAATCGTACAACGCGTTGGAGCGGAATCCGTAGAGCGTACCGCCATTTGAGAACGCGACGACCGTGCCATCTGCGCTGGCAGCCGGAGCAGCGTCCATGCCCTTGCCCGGCCGGAATCGAACAAGCGGCCGACCAGTGGTGGCATCTAAAAAGTGCAAGCCGTCTTTTGAAACCGAAACCACTACGTATTTATCGGTAAGAGCCGGAACAGACGGCGCGCCAAGTGTGCCGAACGAGGTTTCCCAAACTTTTTTGCCACTTCGGGGGCTAACGCGCATCACGGAAGATTCCAGCGAAACAACCAAGTCTTCGCCGTCGATCTTCACCATGGATGAAATGCCCAAAATCGGAATGGACCAGAGAACCTCGCCCGTTTCCGGATCAAGCGCATGCAAACCAGAAGCCGCCGACGCAGCGTAGAGCACACCTTGAATCACCTGCGGCGTTGCATCTACGTCCTGGAATTTGCTGTGCTCTGGCGCAAGATCACGCGTCCACAAAACAGCACCGTCCTGTGGATTGAGCGCAACCAAGTGGCCATCGGAAAAACCGGCAAAAATTTTGCCTTGATAAAGCGTTGGCGCAGGCTCGCCGAAAAGAGCGAATTGATCCGGCGGATCACGTCGATACTGCCAGCGCCATGAACCGGAAGCGCGATCCACAGCGTAGATCACGTTGCGGCCGTCGATAAAAAAGTAACGGCTACCGTCGGTGATGGGCGGCTTTCGAATGGAACCTTGAACTTGGTACTGCCACAGTTTTTCGCCGGTTTCAGCGTTGTAGCCCATGATAAGCCCGTCTTCGGTGCCAAACACAAAGCGGCCATCGACGTAAATCGGCTGACCGGTGGCAGATGGAATCGAGTCTTTCCAAATGACTTTGCCGTTCTCGGCATTAAGACAGTAGAACCAGCCGTCGCCTGGACCAATGGCAACACGGCCACCAGCAACATCGATGGCTGCTGTGGACAAGCGACGACGCGGCTCTCGGTGGAAAGCGCCCGGAATCATCTCAACGCGCCACGCT
>JAZUEA010000359.1:0-5225 GCA_045639945.1 Myxococcota bacterium | reverse complement strand
GTGCGAGTGTGGCATCGCCTTGTCGCAATGAACCGGCGAATACACAACCTGCCGCAACGGCGAGCATGCAAAGTCCGATAACGAGCACACGCGGGCTTCGGCGCTGCCTTAAAAGGTAGCGCCACCCGATCAGGCTCTCGTAGGAGAGCGACACTTATGCGTCCGCGTTGGTTTGAGGCTTTTGGGCCTCGGCTTTTGCTTCAGGGCGGAGCAACGGGAAGAGGATCACGTCGCGAATAGAAGCAGAGTTCGTGAAAAGCATGGTCAAACGATCGACGCCCATTCCTTCGCCTGCTGTAGGCGGCATGCCGTACTCAAGCGCGCGAACGTAATCTTCGTCCATGGGGTGCGCTTCTTCGTCGCCCGCGCGGCCCTTTTCGACCTGCGCCTGGAAACGCTCAAACTGATCGCGCGGATCGTTTAACTCAGAGAAAGCGTTCGCAAGTTCGCGGCCTGCAACAAAGAACTCGAAACGATCAACCATGGCCGGGTCGATGTCGTTGCGGCGAGAAAGCGGCGAAACGTCCAACGGATAATCGGTCACGAACGTGGGCTGAATGAGCAAGTGTTCGGCCGCTGCTTCGAAAACTTCCATTTGCAGGTAGCCAAGCGGCAAATCCGCAACCTTCTTGGGAAGCTTAAGTTCAGCCGCTGCGACCAACAAGGCATCGCGATCGCGAACCTTGTCTGCCGGAACGTGGGCGTATTCCGTGAGGCCCTTCTCAACGCTTACACGCTTGAACGGGCGCGCGAAGTTGAGCGTATGACCTTGATATTCAATGGTTTCCTTGCCGCCGGTCAGCTCTTTGCAAAGGCCGTTCATCAATTCTTCAGTCAAATTGATCAGGTCTTCGTAGGTCGCAAACGCCTGGTAGAATTCAAGCGAAGTGAATTCCGGGTTGTGACGCGTGGAAACGCCTTCGTTGCGGAAGCAGCGGTTCAGATCGTAGACACGGTGGAAACCGCCAACAACCAAGCGCTTCAAGTTGAGCTCTGGTGCGATGCGCAGGTAAAGCGGCAAGTCGAGTGCGTTGTGGTGCGTGCGGAAAGGCTTCGCATTGGCACCGCCGTAAAGCGCCTGAAGCATGGGCGTTTCAACTTCAAGGAAGTCACGCTCGTCCAAGAAGTTGCGCAAATAACGCAAAATCTTGCTGCGGGTCTTGAAGGTTTCGCGAACCTCTTCGTTGGCGATGAGGTCGACGTAACGCTGGCGGTAACGAATGGAAATGTCTTGCAGGCCGTTCCACTTTTCAGGCAACGGACGCAAGCTCTTGGTCAAAATCCTGAAAGATTTCGCGAGAATAGAGAGTTCGCCGCGCTTGGTGCGCATCATGGTGCCGGTGACACCGACGATGTCGCCCACGTCTAAGAATTCAAGGCGCGCGAAGTCGGCTTCGTCCAGGCTGTGTTTGAAGAGGTTCGCTTGAATTTTGCCGCTGCGGTCTAAAATGACCAGGAATACCGCTTTACCAAACGTGCGGATGGCCATGCAACGACCCGCGACGGAGACCTCTACATTGAGTTGTTCGAGTTCTTCGGCCGTGTGATCTGCGTGTGCCTGCGCCAATTCCGCAGCGGTATTTTGAACGCGGAAATCGTTGGCGTAGGGGTTCAATCCGGCGTCACGAAGCGCCTGAACCTTGGCAAGGCGCTGCTCATAAATCGGATCTTCCATCTCTATTCTCCTTGGCGAGCGTACAAAACGCGAACTTGTAGCCCTCAGAGTTGCGTAAATCAAGCTTTAGAGACATTTGAGAGAAACTGTGACGTAGTGTGACAAAGCTGCGTCGTAATCTCTGTTTAAGGTTCTTTGGGTAGAGAATCGTCGTAAGGATTGAAAAATATTGGTGTTTTTATTGAGGATAATCGTTGACGCACTTTGAGCGGATCAAAGTCTCGTCCCCAAAGCACAAAACCAGAGCAAGGTAATGTTTGTGCAAATTGAAGCGGTCGTTTAAGCGATTTTAAAGTTGCCAGATCTACGGAAACTTTCGTTAAGTCGCTGACAATTAAAGGTTTATCACCGTTTGGCAGTGCTTGAACCATTGTTTCAGTGAGCGGACCTCTCAGTGTGTATCCATCGCCTTTTGCTTGCGGACATTGAAGCAGCCAATCTAGGCGTTCTAGCTCCAACTCTGTTTGAGCGAAATCGGTGGCATCGAATCGCGCCACATGAAAAAACTGAGGGCGACGTGCGGATGCAATCTGTGTGATTCGATTGAATGCGCCATCGATGAGAATCGATGAAATTCCGGAGATTTGCTGAAGTTTTTCGATACTTTTTGAAAGAGCCGCGTTGCTCGATGGACCTACTAAAACCACGGCACCAGGTCGTTGAACACGCGCGACCACCAAAGCCCCAAAGGCGGTTCGCTCGCCCACGCGCTCTAAAATCTCAGGTTCAACGTTCGACCACGAAAGACAATCTTCCGCAGTGACCACTACGTCGCCTTCGCGCAATCGGATCAGCGGTTTGCCTTCTAGATTTAAGCTATCTCTTCCCTCGCCTTCATTACCCACCGAGCAAAGAGCGACATTTTTGTCGAATCGCCGGACTTGCTCGATTAAAAAGCTAAAACACGTTGTTTTTCCGCAACCTTTGCTTAAACCCGTCACAAAAGTTACGCGGTTATTGAAGGATTCTGGCGTGTAAAAAGGTGTCGCAGGATCTGCGGCGGTGGCGAGATTCAAAGGTGCTCCTGCAAACTCTGAACAGAAAAAATCTTTATAAAAAGCCAAGTTAAGAGAGCCAACTTTTAAAAATTCAAAAACTTGGCGCGAAAGTTTGCCGTTTTTATCAAAAGTCGGCAAGGAGAATGATGTTTTTGAGAAAAATGCATGTCATCAAAAAAAGTGCTTGACGCTGAAAATGAACAAGCGTAAAAGCTGCACCGCACCACGCGAGAGTGGCGGAATTGGTAGACGCGCAGGATTCAGGTTCCTGTGTCCTTTAGGACATGGGGGTTCGACCCCCCCCTCTCGTACAAGAGCTTGTCATGAAAATGGCAAGCTCTTTTTTTATGCTCATAATTTGATATTGCCTGCCGTACAAAAAAGCCCCGCTTTGTAGAAAGCGAGGCTCTATTTCTGTTTTATTTTCAATGCTTACCAGCGAAAGAAAACAGCGTCTTTTCGCCAGAGATGTCGCAAGAAGGCACGAACCAGCGCTTCGATTTGCGCTTTGGGACCTTGAAGCGGCAGATGTTCCAGCAATTCTGCAACCGTGTGAACACCGTCGATGCTTCGATAAATCGCGTCGTGAACGGCATTTCTTGGATCATACGGCAATTTGGGACAACGCTCTGTGGTGGGAAAACGTCGGCCTGGAATCGTTTGCAGAAATCGCGGTGCCAAGAAATCAAGTTCGTACGTGAGCTGATCGCGATCGGTTCGGCACGCAATAAAACAGTGATCTGGCGTGGGTGCTAGACGCTCCATTGCAGACCAATGCGCTTCACCCTCAAGTCTCGAAAGCGATTGATACATCGCAGTTTCGGGCGCAAAGAGCGAATCCGCGTGGTAAGGCGTGTTTTCCAAAAATCCCTGAAAACGCAAATTCGCAGCTTGGCAGAGCTCTAAAATCTGCGGAACAGTGTAATCACGTTCGCGTGCGTTGAGCCAGGTGTCCACCAAATGGCTGTCCACTTCTCCGTGCTCACCGGTTTGCATCATCCATGATTGAATGGGGTGCGTCGGAGATAAAACCTGAAGAGTTTCGCGGACTTGGTGAATTCCACGTGCATCTGGTTTGAGGTTGAGTTGCTTAAAAACCTCACAAACCATCTGCAGACCGGGACGTGCAAAGTGTGCGTAAACCGCCGCTGCAATCACGCCGTCTTCTGATAGACAGGAACCCAGCGCTTTCAGGCCTGCTTCTGGAGATGCTAAGTGATGTAACACTCCGCCAGCACTAATGAAATCGTAGCTTTCGCCCAGCGATTCGATTTCTTCAATGGCCAAGTGGTGCAGTTTGATTTGATCGGCGCAACCACGCGATTCAGCAAGCTTACGCGTGGCTTCCAGGCTCGCTTCACTCACATCGATCGCTGTGATTTGAGCTGTTGGATTTCGAAGCGCCAGTGCAACCGCCTCGCTCGTTCCGCAACCCGCGACTAAGCAACGAAGCGTTTTGGGCGCGCCCATGGGCCAATAAATTGCAGAAAAGAGCGAAGGATCGTTCCAAGGACGGCGTTGTTCGACCAGAAAACTCGGATCTGGATACTGAAAAGCGTTGTACTGCGCTGAAATTGCGTCGTTTTTAGGCGATGTCATGAGCGTGATTTGGCGCCGACCAAAAGGGCGTGCAGCTGCTCTTGGTTGAATTCGTAAGTGCCACCGCAAAAGTCACAACGCACGCTGGCGTGGCCGTCGTTGTAAAGATCGGTGAGCGTTTCCTCTCCCAGCGCGACCAAGCGGCGAGCGAAGGATTCACGCGTGCACGGACAGGCGTAGTGCGGCTGGCTTTCTTCCAAAACGTGCGCGTCAGGCAGCAAGCAAGCGCAAAGTTCGCTTGGACCATTTCCCTGCTCGACAAATGTGGTGAGCGAACCCAAAGCCTGAATGCGGTCAGCAATTTCTTCGAGCGATTTGTTTGATGCACCTGGCAGAGCTTGAATTAAAAAGCCCATTGCCCATTGAACGCCATCTTTGGTGATTTGATCGCTTAAGCCAATTGCGGTTGGAATTTGCTCGCTCAAGTGGAAGTAACGCGCCAGATTCATTGACAAATCGCCGCCTGGCATAAGTTCCGTTACGCCACGATACGCCGGTTCATCTTCATTCAATTTGCGAATGACCTGTAGTTTGCCTTCGCCCAAGCCTTCGGACAGCGTTGCGCCTTCAGCGTGAAGATCGGCAACAGAGACGCGAAGATTGAGTGATGCATCGCAAAGTGCGTAGATTTCACCAAGCGTACCATTGCCATTGAGCTGCAATCCCAACTGTTGGCGCGCTTTGAGCATGGAAGCCATCATCATGGCTGCGCCACCAGCTCGTGAATACGCCAGCGCGGCGAGAGGTCCTGCATCGACCAACTTTACGATTTCGGCAATCATTTTGCCGTAGTTCACGAAAACGCCGCGCACAGTGCCATCGTAGGCAAGTACACGAATGAGCTTGTCCTCAGGAAAGGTTAAATACTGACCCATGCAACACCGAAGTGGGATTAGAGCTTGTAAGGGAAGACGATCGACATCGGAGCGCCGCTGAATTGGGGGAACTTGAGG
>JAZUEA010000358.1:0-2799 GCA_045639945.1 Myxococcota bacterium | reverse complement strand
GCGGCTTTGCAAACTTCGGCGGTGGGCTTGCAGGTGCCGTCTGTGACGCAGTTATTGTTGCTGTCGCAAGCGATTTCGCACGAGCCGGCGTTGATGGTTTGACCATTTTCGCATTCGCAGCCCATGGTGCAGTTGAAGTTGGAAGAACAAGGCGTCTTGTCAGGAATGAAGAGATCGCACTCTTCTTCGGAACAAGCGCAGGCAGAAAACGCGATGAAGGCGAGAAAGAGCCGTTGAAACATGGTGCTCTCCAAACGATTTCTTTCTTCATACCAGTTCGCACGAGGCTTGGCGCTATAAAAAATTTCCTCGTGCTGTTTGTCGTGTGTCTTATTTGCTAAACTGCGATCTTCTTTGGAGATGATCGTGAAAAAACTCATTCATTCCGGGATGTTAACAGCAATCGCTGCTTCGTGCCTTTTGGGGTGTGATTCAGGCGAAGAAGTCTCGCTCGCTACGAAAGAATCGAGCATTTACTACGGAACTCGCACGCCGACGTCGATTTCTTTGACGGACGGGCAACTTCTCGCGTTGGGTTGGTTGCACTCGGCTGGGCGACCTTCTTCATCTTTTTGTTCCGGCACGATCATTACGCCTCGTGTAGTGGTGACGGCGCGGCACTGTTTTAATGATGGTGATCGCGCTTCTGAACTTGGCTTTAGTATCGGCATGTTACGTGAATCGCCGATTCACACGTTTGCGCTTTCAAACTTTGTTGTTCACGACACGCTCGACATTGCCGTTTTGATTTTGGCCGAAAATGCAGTGGAGGCGGTGCCGGGCTTGACGCCGATTCCACAAAACCGCACGCCACTTACAGAAAGCATGATTGGCAAGATTGTTGAAGCGGCTGGGTACGGTCAAACGGCAGATAACATTCGCGGCCGTTGGTTTGCGGCGCTTAACCTCATCAATGTGGGGTTGACCAGTATCATGGTCGACGGCAGAGGCGTGCACGGCATTTGTCGCGGTGATTCTGGTGGTCCGGCGCTTTACGATTTTGGCGATGGTCCGGTTGTGCTTGCGACAGAATCGACTGGTTCGTCCAGTTGCGTGGGCCAGGATACAATGATTCGTCTGGATCCAAGTCCTGCTGCGGATTGGCTGGACGCCTTAGATCCGGATGCGCTCTCAGTTTCGCCGTGCGGCGGCATTACAACTTTGGGTCAGTGCAACGGCGACGTGCTTGAGTACTGTTA
The DNA here is from genome assembly GCA_045639945.1 of Myxococcota bacterium. Classification (GTDB taxonomy): domain Bacteria; phylum Myxococcota_A; class Bradymonadia; order UBA7976; family UBA1532; genus UBA1238. The sequence goes on along the minus strand of JAZUEA010000358.1, from coordinate 1,600 downwards.
CAACAACCAAGTGATGCACTACGACTGTGCGGCTATCGACCAAATTTGCGCTTATCAGGGCCCTGTTTATGGCTACGCTTGCAAGGCAAAAGCCAATAATTGCGGCGATGTTTCTGATGTAGGCATTTGTGTTGTTGATGAAGACGGCACCAATAAAGCCAAGTGGTGCCAAGATGGTGAACTTTTGGAAAATGACTGTGCCGCCGAAAACATGGCTTGCACCGTTTTTCCCAACGGCTCGCACGATTGCGCCTCAACGTGCGATGAATCTGTAGAACCCCACTGCTCTGAAGAATTTTTCATTTCTTGCATCGATGGATTTCTTCTTCCCGAAAATTGCGCAGCGAGCGGCAAGACCTGCACGCTAAATGGCTGTCTTTCTGAGGAAATCGACGCCGGACTCGATGCGGAAGTGGAAGTGGACGCCGAGCTTGATGCAGAAGTGGAAGTGGACGCCGAGCTCGATGCAGAAGTTGAAGTGGACGCCGAGCTCGATGCAGAAGTTGAAATGGATGCTGGGCTCGATGCGGAAATCGACAGCGCTGTGGAAGATGCAGCGATCGAAACCGATGCGAGTGTAAATAAAAATTCCAGTGATTCTGGTTGCTCGTTTTCTGGAACTTCCGGTCAAAAATCCTTTTGGCCATTGGGGTTACTCGCTCTTTCTTGCTTGAGAAAACGTCGCCGTTTCGCTCATTCGAGGACTTAATTTTTTGTTGTCAGCAGAGTGCGAAAGGATGCACTCTGTTCGAACCGTTTTTTGTTGAGTGGAATTGGCCACCAAGGAGTTTTTTGTGCGTACTTGGCAGTTTGTCGTAGCACTTTCGGCTCTTGTGCTCTCCTCTTGCGGTTCTGATGAAATGACTTCTGGGCAAATCTCCGTGGATACTGGGGATTTTGCCATCGTGAATGGTTCTCGCTCGCATAATAGTAGTGTCGTCAACTTAACGTCGGGGCAGCTCTTGGCGTTTGGTTATTTGCATGCCAAAAACGACGCCGCGAACATGTACTGTTCTGGCACGATCATTGCGCCGCGCGTTGTCGCAACGGCTCGTCACTGTGTTTGCCATGATAGACCCAGCTACGACTTCACAAGCACAACAGCCACTGCGCCCAGCGCTGTTCAATTCAGTATTGGTCAGCAGACGACATCACGCCCTACGCACACATTTAACGTTTCGCAGGTGCACTACAGCACCAGCGTCGACGCAGCGCTCTTGATTTTGAGCGAAGATGCCACGCAAGCCGTTTCCGGTTTGACGCCGATTCCTTTTAACCGCACTGCTTTAACATCAAGCGATCGCAACAAGACAGTGCAGGTCATGGGCTACGGCAATATTTATCCGCTCACTGATCAGACCACACCGGATAGTCAGCGCTACAACCAGGGCCGCTTCTTCACCACGGTTAACCTGAAGAGTGTTCAAAACACCTACATCGAGGTTGATGGTCAAGGCGTTTCTGGTATCTGCGACGGCGACTCCGGCGGCCCGGCCATGTTGACGATTGGCGGTCAGCCCGTTGTGATCGCTGTTGAATCACAAGGCGATGAAAGCTGCGTTGGCGTCGATGAAATGACGCGCTTGGATAAGCTCGCAAG
>JAZUEA010000357.1:0-4585 GCA_045639945.1 Myxococcota bacterium | reverse complement strand
CTCTATTAATGCAACAATTTTGCAGTATTTAACTTTCTCTCAAAAATTTCAAATCACCATCTCTAATGAATTGTAATGCCAGTGAGAAGACTTTCTGTATCATGTATTATCTATTGTCATCTTATATCCGCAGTCAAAACTGTTGCATCTCTAATTTATTTAAAGTTTAATTGAGACATTAACAAACAAGATTCTTAACATCCTCTAAAAGTTACAGTTCTCACCCCCAAAATTACTTAGCCGTTTTTTTCGACAGCACGCAACAATCGGAAAAATCCCACGATAAATCATTTGGAGCTGGAGGTTTTAATGGATTTACCGTGGCTGCGTCTGGCGCTCGCGTTTTTTGTGGGCGCGGAATTGTATCACCAAAGTGTATTCACATTGGCTGCATTGATAACGATTTTGGCAGCGGCTGCCTGGCGATTACGTCTGCCATTGCTCGCTGTTTTGGCATTCGCGCTTTGTTGCGGAGCCATTCGAGTATGTCATTTTTCAGAAAATAAAAGCAATTTCGAAGAGATAGAATCAGATTCACGACACTTGGGAACGATCCAAAGCGTTGCATACAGAGGAGGTCAAGCGCGCGCGTTGGTGGAATTAGACGAAGCGCCCGGCGAGCTCGTGCAAATGGGGCCGCTCGAAGCAGAAGCGGGGCTTGGTCCCGGCGCTCGTGTGCTTTTGAACGGTGCTCTGCGTGAACTTCGCGCGGCCAGCAATCCCGGCGGATTCGATGCGCAAAAGTGGGGCGAACGACGCAACATCAAATGGATAGCCGGAAAAAACCATTTAATTCTCGAGCCTTCTCGCTCTATCGGCATGTCATTCATTGCAATTCGATTGGCAGCTCGGCGCGCACTTTTATCGCTCACTCGCAAAGAGGGCGGCGCTCTTTTGCACGGATTTTTGCTGGGTGACAAAGCCGCAATTCCAGACGATGCACAAAAAGCATTGATGGCCACTGGACTTGGGCACTTGCTTGCCGTTTCAGGATTGCACGTCGCAGGTTTTTCATTGGCGATTGTGGCGCTCTGCTCCGCCGTGGCGCGACGTTTGGGCGTTGTTTATCCGCGGCGCGTTGCTTCGATTTTCGCTTTTCCATGTGTTTTCGGCTTCGTAGCTCTTGCCGATTTTCCAATCAGCGCGTGTCGAGCCGGCGTAATGGTAGGCGGAATTCTGGGCGCAGAAATTTTGCTTCGAAGCTCAAATGCTAAGAATTTACTGGGACTTGCGGCTTTTCTCATCATTGCAGAAAGTCCCGAATCGCCCCACGAAGTCAGCTTTCAACTTTCGTTTGCTGCAGTCGCCGCGCTCATCACGCTTTCACCCAAAAATTCCAATAAAATCAAAGCTCTTCTTGCAACCAGCTTAATTGCGTGGGCAGCGACTGCGCCGCTTCAAGCTTGGCATTTTGGAACATTCGCACCGATGTCGCTTGTGGCAAATCTCACGCTCACGCCGCTTGCAAGCACGTTGGTTGTGCCACTTGGACTTTTCGGGTTGTTTCTGGCACCACTCACCAGTTGGCCGCTCGAAGCCGCCGCCGCACTCACCGAATTTTTGGTCTATTGCGCAAAGCTCATCATTCGCTTGGGATTAGATCAGCAAATCGTTGGTCAAATCTGGAGTTACGCACTTGCCACGCCGATTTTGTGGCTCATCGGCCGTCGCATAAATCGTCCCAAACTTGGTGTTGTTTTTGCGTTCATCGCCTGTTCTACATCCATGTTGCTCGCGAACATTTCGAGAATTAAAGGAGAATCAACCGTTGAATACATTTCTGTCGGACAAGGCGATGCGATCTTACTCAAGAGTCGTGGTGACACTTTACTGGTCGACAGCGGTCCTGATTTCGAAGGGCGCGAACTCTTAAATTTCTTTAGAAATCAAGGAATTCGGCATTTGGACCGTTTGATTCTGACACACAATCACAGCGACCATTACGCAGGCATCGCGGCTCTTTTAAGCGAAGTCAAAATCGAAAAAGTATTCTACAACGGCAGAATTTCAGAAGAATCTGGTTGGCTTGAGATGCGCGACCAGCTTTTGTCGCACAACGTTCCTTTCGAACCTTTTGATGGACGTGACTTCGATGTGGGCGATTTGCACCTGCGATTCATCGACACAGACCAACTGCACCAAAAAAGCGAGAACAATGCGTCGCTCGTTTTTCACGTGCAGGGACCTGGTTGCGATCTGCTTTTGACAGGCGACATTGGCCAAGCTGTCGAAGCTGAGATTGTCAAAAAATACGAAATTTCAAACATTTGCGCACTGCAAGCGCCTCATCACGGCAGTGGTTCAAGCAACTCGCCTGTTTTTATGAACACACTCAATCCAAGCGTCGTGGTCGTGAGCGCAGGCTATAAAAATCGATTGAACTTGCCATCACCAAAAACGGTGCAAGCTTATGAAGAACGACGAATTCCCATGTGGCGCACAGACTTAGATGGTCGCATTCTGATTCAACTGGGCAAAAATCCCTACATCGAAGCGTTTCATCGCGAACGCGTGCCGCTCATAAGACCGACTGCCCACAATCATGAAATCGAATGGGATTTTGAGCCAATTTTCATTCCGAGTCAGGATTCGGAAATTATTGAAGATTTTGGATTTGAACCAGTTCAGGTGCCAAGTGACGACGAGATTTATTTTGAACCGATTCTAATTCCCCAATTCGCGGAAGATTTGGAAATTATTCTTGATTTTGAGCCGATTGAAGTACCGTTTGATTGAGAAATCAGCGACGTTCTAAACGATCCACAAAACGCGGCAAATTTGGCCCAAGCTCAGAAAGAAAGAGGCTTTCAAGCTGCAAACCTTGCGCGTTCGGCCCAAAAAGCGGAGCAGACAAAAGAAGGTAATCACGAGCACGCGTGAGTGCCACATAAAAGAGTCGGCGTTCTTCTTCAATCATTTCGGGACGTTCCATTGCTCGACGAAGCGGGAACTGGCCTTGATTGAGCGACAAAACGTAAACAGCCGACCACTCTAGCCCTTTGGCTTGGTGCACCGTTGAAAGAACCAACGCACCAGCAGGTTCGGCCTCATCCTCTTCAGAATCGCTCGACGATTGCTCCGAATTTTGCGGCGTTTCAGTGCGCACTTCTGGCGGCGCTTCGAGCAAACTGAGCTCGTCCAAAAACGACGACACACTCTCATAGCCCGCCGCGAACTCGGCCAAACGACGCAAATCCTCAGTTCTTTCCGCACTGTCCGAATAGGCAGCCTGCAAATGCGCTTCGTAGCCGCCTTCCAAAATTGCGGCACACAATTCAGCGGGCTTAAGCGATTCGTAGGACAAAAGTTTCAACTTGAGCGGCTCAAAGACCTGCGACAAACGCGCCGATAAATTCAGATTCAGCAAGCGTACAGAAAGAGAAACATCTTTGTTTTTATAGAGTTTTTCGAAACGCTCGTTGGTGAGTTCAGCCACAATCGCGCTCGCACCACGTGCACCAATGCCGGGCTGAAGTTTCAAAATTCGGAGCCAAGCCAAACGGTCGTGTGGATTGTGAATTACTCGAAAATACGCAATCAAATCGCGGACATGCGCTTGATCAACAAATCGAAGACCACCGCGCAACGAAAACGGAATCTGGCGCCGTTGAAGCTCAATCTGAAGTTCCAACGCTTGATGATGCGCGCGATAAAGGACTGCTTGCTTTTCAAGCGGAACTCCTTGATTTTTCAGTGAAATTACAAAATTTACAATCAGACTCGCCTGCTCTTTTGCTGTGAGCGGATTCACCAACACCGGCCGAGGACCCGACTCACGCTCGGCGTACATCGATTTTTTGAGCTGCCAGCGATTGTGACCAATGCTCGATTCCGCCAACGCCAAAATTTCAGGCGTACAGCGGTAAGAGCGTTCCATGCGATAAAGAATCGCGCCAGGAAAATCCTTATAAAATTCGGTAAAGTTCCGAACTTCTGCACCGCGGAATGCGTAGATCGACTGGTAATCGTCACCCACCGCAAAGAGGTTCGCCGGATCCATGCGACGCAGCAAACCCGCCTGCAGGCGATTCGTATCCTGGTACTCGTCAACCAAAACGTGTCGAAACCGCGCTCGCAACGCATCGCGAAGATCTTGCTCGTCTTCCAGCAAAAGCCGGAGATTTACGAGTAAGTCATCGAAATCCATTGCGTTTTGAGAAATTTTCTCAGTCAGATAGCGCGTGCAAATCGCTTCAATTTGCTCAAAAAACGGTGCGAAAGACGGTGTTTTTTCGCGCACAACCGACTCAAGCGAGCGGTCCGTGTTCAAACTTTGACTGTAAATCCCCGCGAGCCATTCCGGTTTGGGAAACTTCTCAGCCTTAATTTTAGGTTGCTCACTCAGCACTGACTCGCGCGCAACAGCCCAAAGCTCCAGCGCTTCCTCAGGCGGCAAAATCGTATAATCCGGCCGATATCCTAGACGCGTCGCCACCGATCGCAACAAGCGATGCGCGATCGAGTGAAACGTGCCGGACCAAATGCGCGCTCCAAGCTGCGGACAAAGCTGCGCCACACGCTCAGAAATCTGCTGCGCCGCCTTGTTCGTGAAGGTCAAAAGCAGCAATTCCTCAGGCGCAACCTG
>JAZUEA010000356.1:0-1849 GCA_045639945.1 Myxococcota bacterium | reverse complement strand
GTGTTTGCAAATCGCCCGACGATGGCAAACGGCGGGCAAATGCGCTTGGGCTGGACCAGCTGGCTTCTTGGCTCCAAGGCGGGGAAGGACCTGCAGGCTCGCGTGCCCGGACGCTTGATGGACTTGTAAGTGGATTACGACATCAAAGCCCTGATGGGCACGCTGAATCCGCAGTGCCGTCAGAGCTTGGAAGAAGCTGCTGCACTCTGCGTCGCCCACGGCCATTACAGCATTGAAATCGAGCACTTCCTGCTCAAACTCCTCGAACGACGCAATACCGACCTCGATCGCATTCTCAGCCACTTTGGTCTTACGCGCGGCGATATGCGGCGCGATTTGGAACACACCCTCGACACTTTCAAATCAGGTAACAAGCGAGTGCCCACATTCTCCAAGGATGTGCGCAAGTTGTTGCAAGAGTCGTGGTTGTGCGCGTCGTTGCAGATGCACTCCGGTCGTGTGCGAAGTGGCGCGATTTTATTGACGTTACGTCTAGATGAGGAGCTCAAAGATCGTGCGATTGCTGCAGCACCGTGCCTGCGATCGATCGATCCAGAAATGCTGTGGCGTGACTTAGACAACATCATCCGCAACACGACGGAAGCGGTCTGCGGTTCATTGCCGCTCGATTCCCGTCCGCCTGATGTGGAGTTGGCGCCGGAAGGGATTAAAGAAACGCCGGCGTTGGATGCTTACACGCAAGATTTAACGGCGCGTGCTTCGCAAGGTCAGATCGATCCTGTCATTGGGCGAAATTCAGAAATCCGCCAAATGATTGATATTTTGGGTCGTCGCCGTCAGAACAACCCCATTCTCACAGGTGAAGCGGGCGTTGGTAAAACGGCGGTGGTCGAAGGTCTGGCGCGCAGCATTGTGGCGGGTGATGTGCCGGCAAACTTGCGAAATGTGTCAATTCGCGCGCTCGATTTGACGCTTTTGCAGGCTGGTGCAAGCGTTCAAGGTGAGTTTGAAAAGCGCCTAAAAGCGATCATCAATGAGGTGAAGGCGCTTGTGCGCCCGGTGATTTTGTTCATCGATGAAGCGCATATGCTGATCGGCGCGGGCGGCAACGCGGGAATTTCGGATGCGGCCAATATTTTAAAGCCGGCTCTCGCGCGTGGTGAATTGCGGACTATCGCGGCCACTACTTGGGCGGAATATAAGCGTTATTTTGAAACTGATGCGGCGTTGGTGCGGCGTTTTCAGGTGGTCAAAGTTGAGGAGCCTACGCCGGCGGTTGCAGTCGAAATTTTGCGAGGCCTGATTCCGAACCTGGAGCGCCACCACAAAGTTCGCATTACGGATGGCGCAGTCCAGGAGGCTGTTCGACTTTCCAGCCGTTACATCAGCGGTCGTCATCTGCCTGATAGTGCGATTTCGGTGCTCGACACGGCGGGCGCGCGTGTTTCGATGGCGCAGCGCAGCATTCCGCCGGCACTTGATGATCTGAATCAGACGCTCATTCGTTTGAAAGAAGAGGAATCGCAACTCGAACGTGAAGGCCGGAGTGGTCGAGATTCCCATCAAGAGCGTTTGCGCGAAATTGCGGAAGAAACGCGGCTAACTGTCCAAAAACAAAAAGATTTAAAAATTAAGTGGCAGGACGAACGCCGCTACGTCGATAAAATTCGCGCGGCCGAAGAGCGCATCGAGCAAGGGGTTGGTGACGAATCTCTGGACGCGACGCTCAAAGCAGATCGCGAGGCGCTCGCGAAACTTCAGTCTGAAGGCGCGATGATTCCGCTTGAAGCCGATGAAAATGTAGTGGATTCGGTGGTTGCGGAGTGGACGGGCATTCCGATTGGTCGCATGCGCCAGGGTGAGGTTGAGGCTGTTCTCGATTTGGATC
>JAZUEA010000355.1:0-1796 GCA_045639945.1 Myxococcota bacterium | reverse complement strand
CAACCGCCGTCGCGAGGTTGATGTGACCCAATCGCTCACGACGAACACGTCTCTGAATCACCTCGACGCCACACTTCTCGCAAACCACACCACGGTGCTTCATGCGCTTGTACTTACCGCAGATGCACTCGTAGTCCTTCACAGGACCGAAGATCTTGGCGCAGAAAAGGCCATCTTTCTCCGGCTTGTAGGTGCGATAGTTGATCGTCACGGGCTTCTTAACCTCGCCGTAAGACCACGAGTGGATCGCGTCGGGGCTCGCCAGCGAGATGCGCATCGCGCTGAAGCTCAAGGGATCCTTAGGCTTCTCGAAGAAGTTGAAGATATCCTTCATGCGATCTCTCCATGCTCTCCAGCGCGGCCCAAAGTCAAAAAAATCAAGACTTTAGACCGCGAGGAGGCTTTCGAGCCCCTTAGGGCTGCTCCGCTTCCACGAGCTTGACGTCGAGTGCCAGGCTCTGCAGCTCTTTGATGAGGACGTTGAACGACTCCGGCAAACCGCTTTCGAGTGTGTTTTCACCCTTAACGATCGCTTCGTACATGCGCGTACGGCCGAGAACATCGTCGGACTTGACGGTGAGGAACTCTTGCAATGCGTAAGCCGCGCCGTAAGCCTCCATTGCCCACACTTCCATCTCGCCGAGACGCTGACCACCGAATTGGGCCTTACCGCCGAGAGGCTGCTGAGTAACAAGACTGTACGGACCGATTGAACGCGCGTGGATCTTGTCGTCGACCAAGTGGTGCAACTTCAAGAAGTACATCACGCCAACGGTGACCTCGCCATCGAAAGGCAAGCCCGTGCGGCCATCGAAGACCGTGGACTGACCCGAGATATCGAGACCAGCTTCGACCAAGCTATCGCGAATCACTTGCTCAGGCGCACCATCGAAAACAGGCGTTGCGACGTGGATACCGTTCTTGACCTTAGAGATCGCGCGGCGAACGTCAGCATCGTCCATCTTGGCAATCAAGGCGCGGTGCTCAGCGCTGGTGTAGTAGCGGCAGAGTTCAGCCTTCAAAGCCTCGGTGCTGTAGTTCTTTTCAAGGAGCTCGTTGAGCTTGTGACCCAGACCGCGAGCGGCCCAGCCCAAGTGCATTTCAAGCACCTGACCAATGTTCATACGCGAAGGCACGCCGAGCGGGTTCAACACCATTTGAACCGGCGTACCATCCGGGAGGAACGGCATGTCTTCTTCGGGCAAAATGCGCGAAACGACACCCTTGTTCCCGTGACGACCGGCCATCTTATCGCCGACCATAAGCTTACGCTTAATGGCGATGTAGACCTTGATCATCTTGATAACGCCCGGAGGCAACTCATCGCCCTTGCAGAGCTTTTCGATCTTTTCTTGGAAGATTGCGCGGATCGACTGAATCTCTTCGCGGAGATCGTCGACGATACGCACGATCTTTTCAGAAACACCGCTGGCCGGATCGACTTCGATCACGTTCCAGTACATCTGCGGGATGCTGTCGATGATTTCTTCGGTCAGAACTTCGTCCTGAGCGATCAAAACCTGACCCTGATCACCCACCAGGTTGGTCTTGACGACCTGACCAATCAAGAGCTCGCGAATCTTGCGGTAGCTGCTCTTACGGATGATCTTGATCTGATCGTTCTGATCTTTCTCAAGCTTCGCGATATCGGCGTCTTCAATGTCCTGAGCGCGCTCGTCCTTATCGGTACCGCGGCGGCTGAAGACCTTGGCGCTGATGACCGTACCGGCAACTCCCGGTGGAACCTTGAGTGAAGAGTCACGGACGTCGCCGGCCTTTTCACCGAAGATGGCGCG
>JAZUEA010000354.1:0-10248 GCA_045639945.1 Myxococcota bacterium | reverse complement strand
ACGACATGGCTACGACCCGACTTCTGATGCGACGGCTGACATGGCCGAATGGACTGCGTTGGACGCCGAAATCTTGACTGTGAAACAATACTGCAAAAACGACGGTGTTTGCACCAACAACAGCGAGTTGGAAGGCAAGTTCACCCTTCCTGCGGACATGGCTGCCGGTACGTACAAGTTCGCTTCCATGGTTTCCGTGGATAACGGCGCGCACTTCGTTCTTTGCGAAGCCGATGCTGCCTCGAACATCACAACCAACGACGGCAACACCTACTGCACCAACAACAACGACAGCAACGACGACACCTGCTCTGGTACCGCCTACAACGACGGCAACACCTTCAATCCTGCCAACGCCGGTACGTTGAACGTTACCGCCGCTGCTCAGGAACTCGACTGCTCCGATAAGCCCGGCACCATTGCCAAGAACGGCGAATGCATTTCTCCCGTTATGTTCTCTGGCATGATGAAGACGAACGTGGCTGCTGGGGTGGGGGTTGAAATCTATAACGCGAGCGATGAGCCCTACGACTTAAGCAACTGCAAGATTATCGCTAATACGGCCAGTGTTGCTTTGAGCAAAGCAAGCCTCTACAGAGCGATTGTTGCTGATGATGGTAACACCGTTGACTTAAGCAATAAGCTGCAGGCTGAGCCCGTAATCGAACCTGGTGAGACTTTTACGCTTTGTAAAAAGTCTGGCACTGATCTTTCGAAGATGATCGCGGGTTGTGATGCCTATCAGGGGCTTAACTTAGGTCAAGGGTATGTTTGGACGCTCGTTTGCTCGGTTGATGGCACGAACGTCACTTTCGATGTTCTTGGCGCAACTTCTAGCTCTAACTGGACGGTTAGTGGTCAGAAGTTCATCCGTCAGTGCGACACCACTGGTTCTTACAATGGACTCAGCTGGAATACTGCTGAGTGGAACCAGAGTGCCATCACTCCCACTATCGTTACCAGCGACGAATTTACTTACGAAGAGCAGTGCTTTCCTGCCCTCAAGTAATCCCATCTTTAAGTAAGCCCACCATCTTCTTTCTCTAGTAGATCCCCTTAAAATCCGTTAGAGTGCGCCGTTTGCAGACGCAGGCGGCGCAGTGTATTTGTGCAGAGGAGCATAAGAGATGCAGAGCGGGGCATTGCACATGTGCAAGGCAGCGATGTGGGTTGTGGGGTTCGCAATTGCGGGCGTGGGATGCCGGGCACCTGAAGAGAGTCGGGTGAATGCCAGCGTTGAAGAGGCGAGTTGCGAAGAGAGTGTGAGTCTGGGCGTGTGTGAAATTGAGGGACTCGCGTACGAAGAGGGTGAAGTTGCAGAGGGTGAAGTGGCGAGTCGAGAGGCAGAGGGTGCAATTGCAGAGAGTGAAGCAAGCAAACATGCGGTCAAGTGTGAGTGTTGCGCGTTGCAGAGCATCAATCGCAATTGCAGTGAGATGCCCAAAGAGTGTCCGTGCAGCAAGTTGAATCAACAAGGGTATCATCCCGAGGGATTAGATCATTGTCCCACGGAGAGAGTGTGCAATCACGGGTGAGAAAAAGCTCGATCCTCAAGACGAGACGCCGAACCTACCGAGTGATCTGAAGTCAAACAGAGACAAAGAGAAGACCAAACAAAGAAGAGAGAAAGTGATCTGAAAGAAGGGTGGAGTGTAAGCAGGTGTGGAGAAGGTGATCTTGAAAAGAGATCATTCGTTCGCAGGCGTTCAAAATGGCGTTCATTGAATCTGATCGAACCAAAACACGCGTGCGAGAGAGTGATCATAAAAATGGATCGAGCTCAAACAGACGTGGAGAATGATGATCTTTGATACAGGTCAAAGGTTAAGCAAATAAATCGAACACGATCATGAATCATGATCGAACGAAAGCACGTTGTAAAAGACCAAACATTGAAACAGATCGAAGTTGAACAGGCGTGATGAACATCGATCTAAAATAATGATCGATAGTGAACACACAAAAAATACGCGAATACGATTCAAGAACAATGCTGAGCAGACAATGAAAGCTCTCATCTGAATCAGAGAAGATGATTACGCAAAGGTGAAAAGCAGTCTCTTTAAAAGAAGTGAGGTGTTCACTCTTGTGTGGAGAGGTGTTTTTTGATGAAGGAGGATGCTTTGAACAAGTGCGTTAACAGAACTTGGTTTTGAGAGTGTTGTGCGCTCTAGTGAATGATGGATCTGATTTTCGTGGAGCTTGAAGCGCAGGAATGAATTTCATGGGCACAGGTTCTGAGAGCTCTGGGTAGAAGCAGCGAAGAAAACGTCTGTGATTAAAAAATGCGTAATTTGCTGTTTAAAAAGGAGATTTGGGAATCAAAGAGATAAAAAATTTATGTGAATATTTGATCTTTGTGTGAGTTTTGTGATAGTTCATCACTAAATTTTCGCTTGATGTGATTGTACATCAAGCGTTTTTTACGTGCGCGAATCAATGTGAAAGCAAAGAACGCGCGAGGCCAATTTTAAACGAAGGGGGTCTGCAATGATCTACACTTCTTACAACCTTGATGTCATGGATCGTTCCTTGCAGGTTTGGATGCGCTCCAAGTTCTCTCAGGACTCGGTCTTCAACTTGGAAGCCGACATTGTCGATGCGTACCACGACATGTTGGGATCCAACAGCGAGAATAAGGCGAAGTGGTACCATCTGACCACGGACGCCGATTACGATAGGTTGATCAAGGAGCTCAACGCTTCTCAGGGCTTTGATGCCGTGAACTCCAAGCCTGGCAAGCTCTACTACAACCTTCGCAACGAAGGTTTCCCGGGCATTGCGATTGGTGTGGACAAGGAAGATCTGCGCAACAGCGGTGCTTCTTTCCGCCAGTTCCGTACTTCGGTCGTTGCTGCCCTCAATGAATTGCGCGTGAACGCCCCGATCTTCGGTGCGGAACTCATTCGTCAGTTCGGCCGCAACGCTTCTCACCCCTACATCGCCATCTTCCAGAGCTCGAGAAACACCTGCTTCGGCACCGAAGCCAGCCAGTTCAGCGAGATCCTTTGGGATCCCACGCGTACGGAGAGCCAGCCGATCTTCGAGCGTTCGCCGATCGCTGGTAACGAAGTCCGTCCTGTCTCCGTGGGCCTCGCTCACGAGATGATCCACGCCCTTCACTATGTCTGGCACCGCAACTTGGGTGGTGCGGGTGAAGAGCAGCAGACCGTGGGCCTCATCTGGAAGTCCCAGAAGTTCGAAGGTGGTCGCATCTCCTCGAGCGTTTCCGACTACCGCGAGCCTGAGTACGACGTCCGTACTCCCATGCGCAAGAAGTTCACCGGCCACGACTTGCACCAGCTCCCCAAGGGCGCAGGCTACAGCTGGATGCCAGTGATCACTGAGAACCGTATTCGCGCTGAGTACGGCATTCCCATGCGTCGCTACTACAGCGGTATCACGTCTATGCGTGAATGGAACGCGACGGTCTCCGCTGATGGTACGAACTTCACCGCAGTCAAGGCCGCTTGGGAGTACGCTCCGGGCGTTGGTCGCGGCAAGCCCTTCTTGAAGCGTGGCTGATTCACACGAGTGAAATTGGCCAACCTTTAAGGCGCTCCTCGTGAGCGCCTTTTTTTGTGTCTGTGTATCGAGTGTCGAAAGGGTGAATTGCACACGTGCAACCAAGCGTGCTGCACCAAAGGTGAGAGACTTGCATGTGTGAAACTGGCTCTCTCAATGCTCACGTGAAGAGTGCACACACGTGTGATTCAAGCACTCTTCTGTCGAGAGGAGAGTGAAAACACGTGCAATTCAGCCTCTTGTGAATCAAGTCGAGGCTGTGCACTTGTCCTGAACTATGATCTTAATGAAAGATCGAGTGTCCGCACACGTGCAAAATGGTTACTTTAATTCAGAACAACCCTCAACAACTGTGTTTGACCATGAGCTGAATGAAAGGTTGAGGCTCAGTACGTCTGCGATTGAGCAATCCGTGATTTAGATCAGACCACAACAGCTGTGTTGAAGCACGATCATGATGAAAGAAGAGGGTGTGAACAAACAATCCTCACGCAACCTTGAATCATGATCGAACAATTGCACGTGTGCTGAGGGGTAATCTGGATTCATGATCGAACAAAAACAGGTTGCACAGCATAAACCTTTGAGTCTGATGAGGGTCAAACACCTGTGCGAGTGGCTGATCTGAATGAAAAGAGACTCTCAAGCAGAGCGGGGAAGGGGACTCTTGAAGAAGAGATGAGGTTAAACAGATGTGTAATCAGTCGTTCTCGTTGTCGGAGTCTTCTGATTCATCTTGTTTGACCGCATCTTCTTTGCCGGTAGAGCTGGTCACAGTTGTGGACTTGGTGCCCTGGCGCTTATTGCTGAGCATTTCATCCAACAGAACCGACAATTGATCGATAATGGTCTCCATGCCATTGTTCGGTTCAATCTTCATCATCATGTAGATGTAGTCCACCGCAGTCAGGAAGGCTTCAATCCAGGCTTTCCGAGCGGTCGCCATCGCACCCACTTCTTGCGATGTGCGCTCCTCAAGCTGGTTCTTCCACTTCTGCGTAAAGATCTGCAGATTCGAACTGAACGAATCAAACCAGTGCGCAGTACCCGTCACTTCGAAATCATGGCGGTCAAGCTCGTTGAAACCGTCCAACAGCATTCGATAGTAGGGGTACGCCTTGGCGTAAGTCAGTCGTGTGGGATTCTTGCAACGCTTCACCACACTTTGAATTCGCTGTCCCGCTTCTCCGATCTCACCTTTGAAGCGCGCCTGAGCGTGAGAAATCTCCGCGATCGACAAGTACGAATCGTCGACAGCCGCATCTTCTGCGTCCATCTTGGTCGTTTTCTTGGTCTGCGTCGCATTAAAGGTTTGATCAAGCTTGTTCTTGGCGTCGTTCAACGTCAACACGACCTTCTCATTGGCCATGTTCGACGTTTCAAAGATGCCATAGACTCGAGCAGCGAGCGAAATGATCTCTGTGAGCGTGAAAGTTGTGATCTTGGTCTTGGTGATCTTCTTCTGAGCCATCAGATCCTCCGATCAGGGTTGGCGCTTTTCAGCGGTGAAATGGCCACTTTTATGAAAGGAGTTTGATGTGAACGCAAATGAAAAAGATGACCCTGACAACAGAACAAGACTTTTCAGGTTTGCAATTCACCATTCTTCGCTTTTCATTGGATGTTTACACACCTGAAATTTATCTTTGCGGAACCACGATCGAGGTTTCGCACCATGCGTTACAAAGCTGTTGAACCCGAAGAGACCATCTCACACGCTTTAAATTTACTTCACTCTGTCGGATTAGACGTCCAACTCACCGAACACAGCGCAGGTGGCGTTTACAGTTGTGAAGTTTCATTCGCGCCACCGTTCAACCTGCTTCCCATCAGCACGTCTGGCAAAGGTCGAAGCGTTGCTTATGCTCGCGCATCAGGCCTGGCCGAATTGCTGGAACGCATTCAATGCGGCATCTTGTTCGAAAACGCCTTTGATTTTGTGCGATCAACCTTGCCAACTGACCATCCGCACGCCCGCAACCACGACTATATATATAAGGACGCCGATGAACTCGTTTGCAGTTTGGGCGATGACCTTCAATGTCTTTGTGGCGCTGCGGACAAACAAGAACTTCGCCGCAGACTCTTAAGCTTTTCAAACGGTCAACCCCTCGCTTGTGAGTCGTATGAGGATGTTTTCACCGGTCAATCCATCCTCATTCCAACCAAATTCATCACTCGCTACACAACTTCAAACGGTATGTGCGCCGGAAACACCGACGCCGAAGCGGAATCACAAGGCCTTTGCGAATTGATGGAGCGCTACGCTCTGCGCGAGCTCTACTTTCGCGAGATCACACCGCCTCTCATTGCGTGGGAACACTTCTCCGCACTAGAGGACGGCGACGCGCTGGTTCAAAAACTTCAACGCACGTCCCGACTCTTGGGTGTGCAGTTTGCAGCGTATGATCTCTCGCTCCAACAGTCGCTGCCCGTGGTGATGTTGCTCTGTCTCGTTCCCGGACAAGGTCAGTACGCCTTTAAATTAGGCTGTGATCTGTCCCCAGTCGTTGCTCTGGAGCGCTGCTTTACGGAACTCATGCAAGGAGGCGAGCAAAATTTCGCGAAACGCCTCTGTTCTGTTTCCCAGTCGCTCGATTTCACGTCTGAAAAAGACCGACAAATCTCCCACTACCTCTCTTGGCGCTCCGGTCAAGGCCCTCTTCCGGCCAAAGTCCTCCAAAATCTGTTTGCGCACCCCTCTTACGACTTCAAAGGCTTCCATTCCGCACGTGCAGCCTCTGATCTGGATGACTTAACGGCCCTTCGCAACATTGTGAAGGCCAACCATGCTTCCTTATGGCGCAAAAACCGCGGTTACTTGGGCTTTCCGACTTGGCACACGATCATTCCACAGTGGTCTTTGCTCGATCTGACTTCCGAGTCGCGCGCTGCACACTACGATCAGCTCTTCTTGCAAAAAGAAACGCTCTGGCACGCTTGTGACATGGACCCTTCTCGACTCCAGATCGCCTTAAACACCATGTGCGAGTTGCAATCTGACTTTGCACCACGCCTTCAACTCGACTTGCACCACGCCCTCTTTTCATGGTCACCGACCGATCCCCAAAATTTGGCGCTCAAGTTGGCTCTCAAGTTGGGCGATTCCACACGCGCAAACGACCTTCTGCGATCCATGTTGCCCTCTCTCGAAGTGCAAGCCCTTCGATCTGAAATCATGTTGGGCCATCACACGGCTGCAAAATGCTTCTCTGATTCCACTCTCGCCCTCGCACACGCTGCGTTCGGTGGTGATCTGCAAAAAACACACCTCTCCGCTTTCGACGCCCTGTATCACTTGATGCTAACCCTCGACGCCCGCCGCGAATCCTTCCAA
Organism: Myxococcota bacterium; assembly: GCA_045639945.1. GTDB lineage: Bacteria > Myxococcota_A > Bradymonadia > UBA7976 > UBA1532 > UBA1238. The sequence continues at coordinate 3,386 of JAZUEA010000354.1, read as the reverse complement.
CCCGCCTGACAACACATTCTTTCGCATTTGTGCAATTTACCCTTGAGGGGAAAAGGTCGCTTTGATATTTAAACGTTTAGTTAAATGTTTAACGGAGGTCGCGTGTCTCTTCAACGAACTTTGCAGGCTCTTTCGGACGTAACACGCCGCGAAATCCTGACGATGCTCAAGCATGGACCCAAAGCGGCAGGTGACATTGCTGCACAGTTCAAGATGTCGGCCCCAGCGGTCTCTCGACACCTTGCGATTTTAAAGGACGCGGATCTGATCTCAGATACTCGCCAAGGGAAATTCATCATCTACGAACTCAACACGTCCGTTCTCGAAGAAGTTTTGCTCTGGGTTAAGTCGCTGAACGGTTAATTTCAGAAAGGTTTTGCTACCCATGAATCAACGGATCCGTCTTTTTCTGAAAGTTTTTGTGACCTTGTCTCCCATGATCGCTGGTTTGATCTTGTGGAATGACCTGCCCGATCTTCTGCCTCGACACTTTTCACTCAGCGGCAGCCCCGATGGTTTCAGCGAGAAGTGGATCGTTGTGTGTTTGATCCCCGCTCTTCTTTCTGTCTTGACCATTGGCACCAGTGTTTTGATGCAACGCAACTCGCCAAACAGACAACTTCCGCCTGCTTTGACCTCGATCTTGATGTGGGTAGTGCCCATTGCATCTGTGTTGATCGGTTCTCTGTCTTACATGTCGGCCTTAAACACCGAGATTCCGGTCAGCTTGATTGTCTTAACACTTGTGAGCACTCTGTTTGTGATCATGGGTAACTACATGCCCAAGTGCAAACCCAACGGATTGGTGGGCTTTCGTCTTCCGTGGACCCGCAACAACGAAACCGTTTGGCGCTTAACGCATCACATGGCTGGCTGGTGCATGGTGATCGGCGGCTTTGTTGCACTTGTGTGCTCGATTTGCAGCTTTGAAATTGGCTCTCTTGTGGCTCTGTGTGCCGCTCTCGTGCTTCCTTTGGCCTATTCCATCTCATGTGCCGTTCGTCAAAAGTCGTTGAATTAAGCAACCTTTAAAGATTCCGACGCCTGCCTCTTAATGACACAAATCACTTATTGCACTTCACGCACAGATCCCTTAGAGGAAACCGTTTAAATTTGGGGCTGATCCCCTAGAGGAGTCGCGTATGGGCGAGTCAATTGAGTCCTTCGTTGCGAAACTCAAGGCGGAAGGCGTGGATGCCGGTCGTGCTGAAGCAGATGCTTTGAAAGCAAATGCGGAAGCCGAGGCGAAGCGCATCGTTGAGGCGGCGAAGGCTGAGGCGGAGGCGATTGTCTCCAAGGCCCGCGTTGAAGCTGATGGGCTTGCAGCGCGCACCCGTGAAGATCTTCGCATCGCCGCACGGGATGCTCAGCTGAGCCTTCGTCAGAAGTTGACGCAAATTCTCATTGCCGTGCTTCAGGGCGAAGTGAAGAGCGCACTTGGCGATCTTGGCTTCGTGAAGAAGGCTCTCGAAGAATTGGTGGCCGCTCACTTGAAGAGCGAAGCAAACGCCAAGGACATCGAGGCTCAGGTTACGGTGGACAAGCGTTTGGCTCAGCCGCTTGCGGAATGGGCTCAGCGTGAGTTGAACCGCCAGCGCGCTTCGGCCACGGTTGGCGTCAAGGTGGACGTTGAAGGCACGTTGCGCAGCGCGGGCTTCGAGTTCCGTACTTCGGGCGGTACCATCGAAGTCACCGAAGAAAGCGTGCTCGCCCTCTTGAAGGAAATCGTCGCTCCGGCGATTCGCGAGTTGCTCGACAAGGCTGCGAAAGACGCCTGATGTCGGACGATAACATCTTTCTCCTGAGCAATTTGCCCGGCTTGTGGTCGATCGACGATCCGCCGCCGGTTACGCTCGCGGAGCTTTGTTCGAAGTGCTTCGGTAGCACACGGAAAGTTGTTCAAGCGCTGGCGCTGGGCGACGATCTTGTGCAGCGCGATGCTGTGCTTTCGGGCGAAACCAAGGATATTGAGCCTTCGGTTTTGACGGCAGCTCAGATTTCGGGCGACGAGCCACTGCCCAGCTACTTGATTCCTTCTGAAGACACCTTGGTGCCGTCTGACGGAATTTGGGCTGCTTGGTTCCGCTACTTGGCCGATTTGCCTTCGAAATGCGAATTCATTGATGCGTATGTCGCCTTTGAGGTTGGCCTGCGCAACGCCTTGGTCCGCGCGCGTGCTCGTGCGTTGGAGCTCGATCCTGCCGAATACTTGGTCGCGCCTGAACTGGGCGAAGAGCATGGTTTCGATGCGATTGTGGCGGAATGGTCCCAGGCGCCGAATCCCTTGATGGGGCAGCGAATTCTCGATCAAGCGCGGTGGCAGTTTGTTGCTGCGAATGATGCGTGGTTCAGCTTCTCCGATAACGAGCTCGCGGCTTACACCGTGCGGCTCATTTTGATGCAGCGTTGGCATCGCCTGGCGAAGGCCGAGCGTGCGGTAGACGCGGAACAAAACCTCGTAAGGCGGGATGAGCCGTGATCGGATCTATCAAAGCTGTCTTCGGAAACATGGTCGTCGCCTTTACGGGCGGCGTCGTTGTGCAAAATGCCGTCTGCCACTGCTGCCGCGCGGACGGTGCCCGTTTGTTGGGCGAAGTCATTCGTGTTCGTGGCGACGTGGTCGACATTCAGGTGTTTGAAGAGACCCGTGGCCTGAAGGTGGGTGACAAGGTTGAGTTCGAAGAGGAAATGTTGGGCGTAAGCCTTGGCCCTGGTCTGCTTGGTCAGATCTACGATGGCCTTCAGAACCCTCTTCGCGAGCTCTCCAAGACCGAGGGCTTCTTCCTGACGCCTGGTAAGTACTTGCCGGGTTTGGCTCAGGACAAGAAGTGGGCCTTTACGCCTAAGATCGAAGTGGGCGCCAAGGTTGAAGCCGGTGACACGTTGGGTAGCGTGCCGGAAGGCATGTTCGAGCACCGCATCATGGTGCCGTTCACGCTGCGTGGCGTTTACAAAGTGACCGAAATTGCAGCGGCTGGTGAATACACCGTCTCTGAAAAGATCGCCGTTGTTGAAAACGATCAAGGTCACCGCGTTGAAGTTCACATGGAACAGCGCTGGCCGGTGAAGCGCGCTTTGGGCATTTACAAGCGCCGCCTCATGCCTCGCGACCCCATGGTCACGCGTGTTCGTATCGTGGACACCATGTTCCCGGTTGTGTTGGGTGGTACCTACTGCATTCCTGGTCCGTTCGGTGCGGGCAAGACGGTTATGCAGCACATCACTTCGCGTAACGCCGAGGTGGACATTGTGATCATCGCTGCGTGTGGTGAGCGCGCCGGTGAAGTCGTGGAAACCATTCGTGAATTCCCCGAGCTCATCGACCCTCGTACCGGCCGCAGCTTGATGGAGCGTACCATCATCATCGCCAACACCTCCGCCATGCC
>JAZUEA010000353.1:0-1654 GCA_045639945.1 Myxococcota bacterium | reverse complement strand
AACAGGCGGCGGAGCAGCTTCACCAAATGCCTGGAAACCGGTGATCTTCTCGCAACCGGTGAGGATGATGTAGACCGGCACGTGAACGCCCAGTTCGTACTGGACTTCGTGCAAACGATCCGCCATCGCCTCAGCCTTGCGGTGAAGCGTTGCCGTTTGCTCAGGTGTGCGCGCCTTTAAATCATCAACATCGACCGCCACGATCATGCCGTCCAGCGGACGACGCGGACGGTTCGACTGCAGAGCACGCAGAGCTTCCGCCCAAGCGCCCTTCGCGGCTTTTCCACCAAAGAGACGGCCAAAAAGGCCCTTCTTCAGCTTAGCGCCGCCTTTGTCATTGAAGTAGGTCGAGGAAAAATCGATTACGACAGCGTTGTCGTAGAACCACCAGTAAGTCGCCTGGGTTTCATCGAGGCCGAAGTTGTTCGGAGAACCAGGACGAGCGGTGATTTCGGTAGAAGGTAAAAGGAGCTCTTTGCCGCAGCCTTCTTCGCCGATCATACCAAACCACGGGATTTGGTAGATCGCGTCGGGGCTTCTCATGATGTTGATCAGCTCTTTGGTCGCTCGTCCGAAAGACTTTTGGATTGCGGACCCAGAGACTGCTGCGCTCCCGTCGTCGCCTTTTGCTTTGTTCGCCACAGCCGGCCGCCTTTACTTGATGGTGGAGTTAGTAGCTTGTTGCTTGGCTTGCTGATCGAGCTTCGAAACGATGTTCTCAGCCGTAGCGCGCACGTCGTTGGTTTGAGTGGCCCAAATCAAGTGCCCCAAACCAAAGTAAGCAATCACGAGAATCACAAAGAGAACCTTCCACATGGTTGCGGTTGGCATTTTCTCTTTGGATTCATTGGTGATCGTGTGCGCATAAGAATCCGGGAAAACTGGCTTCGACGGATCAAGACTGCCCGCCTGACCGAGTCCAACGAAGTAAGCGAGACGCTCGCGATAAGACACGAGTTGGTCTTCTTCGTGTCCACGGAAACGTCCCTTGAAGCCCAAAAGAAGCGCGATGAAATAAGCCATCGCCACTTCTTCTTTGGACTTATCGCGCGTCGCGAGGAGGGCATCGATCTCATCGAAGAACGCCACACCAGCGCGTTGCGTTCCGAAAATTTGCTTTTCGAGCAGGTTGTTCAACCAAGCGGCGCGGCCAGGCCAATCCGACCGAACGTGCAAGAAAGCATCGTCAGCCAAAGCGACCATAACGTAACGCATCGCGTCGTACAGGCCATATCCAACCTCGTCCGGGCTGTCTCCCAAGGAGCGCAGCTGATCGTCCATAAAGCTACGAAGCTCGCCCTGGACACGGTCGATTGTGACGTCGGCACCATCATCTTCGATCTGCTTCTTCAAACGGACAATCAGCCCGTAGAAATCGCGCAGCTTGTTGAGCAGGACCGAGCGGCTAAGTTGTGCAGCGTTCAATGAAAATCCCCTCAGTCGGCATTAACCAGCCGCGTGTTTGACGTAAAGCAAAACACGGGTCGGCGCAACATCGTTCGACCCCATGACAGGGTTGAAAATATGCAGTTGCTCGCCGGGTTCGACGCGGCGAAGATCCTCGCCCATGGTGTAGAGCACGGTGCCCGGACGACGACGCAAGCCTTCTTGCTGATCATCGCGAGTACGACGCGCACCGATATCGCGGTTCTTG
>JAZUEA010000352.1:0-4433 GCA_045639945.1 Myxococcota bacterium | reverse complement strand
GGAAGATGCGCAGACTGCTCCTGAGGAAGATGCGCCGACTGCCCCTGAGGAAAATGCGCAGACTGCCCCTGAGGAAAATGCGCAGACTGGTAAGCTTTCGGGTAAATTTGTCTGTGATGCTCGTGATTACACCTGCCGCGTTTGTGAGTCGCACAGCGACTGTCCTGCCGCGTATCCGAAGTGCTTGGGAAATGGTGATTCAGCAGCTTGCTACCGTTGCGATCCTTACGCTGCGGTTGGTAACAACGGCTGCAATGCAGATAAGCCGATTTGCTCTGACCAGTATGAATGTAAAGCTTGCAGTAGTGATGATGAATGTGGCGTAGGAACTGTTTGTAAGAATGGAACTTGCCGCACTGAAACAGCTGTTCGTTGCTATGATAATAGCGATTGCAACGGGAAGTACCCGTACTGCTTGCAGAATGACTGCCGCGAATGCGATCCTAACGCTGAATTCGGTTCTCAAGGCTGTGATCTCAGCAGCGATAAGCCTGTTTGCTCGAGTGCTGGTGTCTGTGCTGGATGCTCGACTGATGCTCCCTGTGGTAACGGCTTTACTTGCAATTCCGGTAAATGCGAAGCCGACACCAACACCACTTGCCCGGTGACCTATCCTGTGCGCGGAGACGATAATCTTTGCCACAAGTGCATCAGCGGTGACGGCGGCTACTCGTGCCCTGATGGAATGACTTGCTCCAGCAACGGTCAGTGCACCTGTAATGGTAAAATCTGCACCAACGAAGCTCCTTATTGCACCACCATTAATGAACGCACGGGGATTGATGAACCCGAACCCTTGGATTGCTACCCTTGTTCAAATACGGGGAATGGAAAGTGCTCTTCTGGTTTTTGCACAGCAGTTTACAACGAAAATGGTACAGTATCTGGCTATGGCTGCCATGAGTGTAATCCTCTAACCAATGCTGGCTGTGATACTGGAAAGGTCTGCGACTTTAAGACAAATACTTGTAAGGAGTGCCTGGCAGACAGTGACTGCAAAGGCTCTGCTGCGATTTGTACGATTCGCTCGTCGGATGAACCCAATCTCTGCTACTGCGGTGAGGGGACCTGTACAGAAGATGGCAAGCCGCCTTATTGCATCATGAATGGCAGCACACCTACTTGCGCACAGTGCGATCCGACATTGCGCATCGGGCTGAATGGCTGCAGAGGCAATACGCCGTATTGCAACTCCAATGGTACGTGCGTGGCATGCCGCGACAATAATGACTGCAGTGGTAATACGCCGTATTGCAGCTCCAATGGTACGTGTGTGGCATGCCTAGCTGATAGCGATTGCGGTGGTAATGGGTTTACGTGCTCCGATAATAAATGCAGTAAGAGTTGCACGAAGGACACTGATTGCGGTGGTAATTATACGTGTCAGAAACCAAGCGGACAGTCAAGCGGACAGTGTGTTTGTGGAGGCCAAAAGTTCTGTGGTGCAGACGCGCCGTATTGCCTCAATAAGAGTGATAATCGCTTTTGTGCGCAGTGTAATCCGAACCTGGGTATCGGTAAGAATGGTTGCAGTGGTTCTACGCCTTATTGCAGCTCCAATGGCACGTGTGTGGCATGCAAAAATAGCTCCGACTGCGCTAGCGGGTTTACGTGCTTCAATAATGAATGCAGTAAGAGTTGCACAAGTGACTCCGAATGCGGTGGTAATTATACGTGCCAGGGAGCAAGCGGGGGATCACGCGGACAGTGTGTTTGTGGAGGCCAGAAATACTGTGGTGCAGACGCGCCGTATTGCGTAACGCATACAGATACAGACACTAATGAAACAACTGCTACTTGCTCGCCTTGTAAGCCTACAGATAATACAGGCTGTTGGGTTTATGGCTATGGTCAACCTGGCGGCCAAAGCTGGTGGAGGACCAACGCAAATCCAATCTGTGCTTGGAACGAGAGTTTGAATAACTATGCATGTCGAGGTTGTACACAGAATACCGAGTGTGGTAGTAATAACTTCTGTTGCACATCCTCTGATTGTAACTGGGATGTTTATAGAGGCTACTGTGCTGACTGGGAGCCGTGATAATAACGTTAATTCTCTTCTTTTCTAATCCCTTCCTCTAATTCCTTCCTAAAAGATACATTCCTCTCTTCCTTTAAGAACAGATTGTAAAATCCTGCCTTTGCTGAAGTGCTTTGAGTGATTTCTGGTTTCTGTGGTAAGTATTAATGCTTTGAAAATGAGGCTCTGTTCTTAGTGCGATTTCACAGATTCGATCGAAGATCTGTCTTAAGTGATTGAGTGGTGTTTTGGAATGATCACATCTCTCAAAAGCTCATGTTTTATATAGATCTCTTATTTTCGCGATTTACTTACAGAGAAGCGGCTTAGGGGGAGAGCTTGGTTTAATTGCAGTTGCGCTGCATTTCTTTGCCGGCGCAAACGCGGGCGTCGCGGGTCCAGATGCCTGCGCCGTCTTCTTGGGCCATGGATTGGGCGTTGGTGAGGGTGGAGTAGAAGAGGGTTTCTTCTTTTTGAGGTGCGTTGGTGTACCAGTAGATGCAAGCGAGGCCCAGGGCGAGCAGGCGTTCTTGAAGGAGGGTGCCGTCCTGGTGGATGTAGGCGAGCCAGCGGCCGTACTTTTCGTAGCAGCCGGAGATGGGGTCGAAGGTGAGGGAGACGTCTTGGCCGACGAGGAAGCTGAGGGCGTCGGTGGCTTCAGGCCCGAAGCAGTGTTCGACGTCGTCGGCGTTGCCGTGTTTGATTTCGGGCGCGTTGATGCCCATGAAGCGCACGGTTTGGAGTTTTGCGCAGGCGCCGTTTGTGCAGGCGCTGTGGTTGTTGTCGCCGAAGTTGCAGTCGTCGTCGGTGTCGCAGGGAACAGATATTTTGATGGTGTCGCCGTCGATGACGTTGACGACGGTGCCGCCGCTGATGCCGCAGCTTAGGCCTTTGACGCCATCGTTGGAGTCATCGTCGCTGCAGGCCAGCGCGAGTGCTGCGAGTGCAGAGATCCAAGTCATTTCGAGGAAATGCTTCATGATGGTGCCTTTTGATGTGTGAAATGATAGGTTTGTGAGTGCCGCTTTGCGCTATTCGGCGTCTGTTGGCCAAGACTCGTTGGGCGCAAGCGGCGTTTTCGTTTCAGAGATTTGCCACTGAGTGGTTTCGGTCGAAGGCATAAAATCTGTCGGCTTTTCACGAAGCGAGATGGAGCGACCTTCTACCGGAGAGCCTTGGTACATGAACTGCGCAATGGTGATGCTTTGGCCGGTCACCCTTGCCGGCAGATTCAGTTCCATGCTCATGATTGGCGTGTTGTTGATCGTGTCGTTGAAGAGCGCGACTTTGCCGTTTTCAGGCAAGTTTGGATCGAGTCCGTTGAGAGCCGGATCCATGCTTTGGACCAACAGCACAAAATCGCCGGGCGAAACGGTGAGGCACTCGGAATTACCCAGCGCGATAGGCATACCGCCGCGAATCAGCAGTTCAAGTTCGTTGAGGTCGTACTCAATTTCGCTTTGCCCATCAGGATTGGTTTGTGAATTCGCGGACTGGTTTGCGTCTACAATGTAGAGTTCGATCCACTCCTTGTTCATGTCCAATCCTTCTGGATCGGGCAAGTATTCGGAAAACACGATACTGCCGGAGCTGGACGGGTATCTGATTGGGCGAATGTTTTGATCGCTGTCGATGCAATAACCCGGCTGAACAGAAACGTAACTGGCTGGGCAGTTTTTATTTTCTGCGCCCTTTGAGTGGTACGTATCGTTATTTTCGTCGGATGGGGTTTGGGTTGGGCACCAAAAACCATTCGGATCGAGCTGAGCAGAGCGCTTGTCCAGGACAAGTTCTTCTTGATTGAAATTGGCGGTGTGAATGTCGCGGTGCTGCAGGTTCAACACAATGTTGCCCTGATTTTCCGCAAGATTCATCGGCTTCGAAAGCACGTACGTGCTGTCGTCCGTTTGGGCCGAAGTGGGCGGAACGAGAATCACGTATTCCTGTCCGTTGACTGCGGCGTTTTCGTCAGTTGAATCGTTTTCGCTGATCGGACCGATGGGTTTGCAGCTTTCTTGATCAAGGAACGGGATGCCGTTGATTTCACCGCAGTTTAGGTAAACCTGATTCACGGCATGCAGTTCGAGCCAATCGTTCTTTGGATCGCTGGATGCAAATACTTCGGAGATGAAAATATCGCCTGGTTGCGCGGGAGGTTCGACGCGCTTCCATTTGTTTGCATCGATGCAGTAGCAGGCATCCGGTGTGTCGTTGGATTCGCCTGCAGTGTTCCAGACTTTGCGCTTGGCGTTTACGTCGGCTGCGTATTGCGGGTGTTGGCTCAGGTTCCAGCAGTTTTCGGCTTTGGGCAGAGTGTTGTCACAGTACGGATTGTACTCGAACGAGTGACCCGGCACGCTTTGGCCCCAAGTGATCCAATCAATGATGTTCGGATTCTGAATGTTTTCCGGCG
>JAZUEA010000351.1:0-1896 GCA_045639945.1 Myxococcota bacterium | reverse complement strand
ACGTTTAAGCTCGAAATCCCATGAGAAAACCGCCTCTTGAAATTCAGCCCACTACGCTGTGGGATTACCCGTCACAACACTACGGTGAGGGCATGCAGGGCGATCGCAAATACACTGGTGCGACGCCCTCTTACGTGATTTGGAACTTGCTCTCTCGCTACACGCGGCCGGGCGATTTAGTCGTCGATCCGTTTTGTGGTTCTGGCACGAGCATTGATGTGGCGCACGATTTAGGGCGTGAAGTGCGTGGATTTGATGTGCATCCGTACCGACCTGACATTGAAAACGCCGACGCGCGCGCTTTGCCGCTCGAAGATGCTTCGGTGGATTTCTGGTTCGCCGATCCGCCGTATGGTGACAATCTTTATTACGGCGACGATCCACGCTGCATTGGTCAGTATTCGGCCACCGACGAAACGTACTTTGAAGCGTTGGAGCAGGTTTTTGCCGAAGCGTTCCGCGTTTTAAAAGATCGCCGCTACTTGGGTTTTTACATCGCGGACTTTCATTCGAAAAAACAAGGCTTTGTGCCGATTGGCCTGCGTTGTTTGGCGATTGCGCTCAAATACTTCAAACCGATCGATCACATTTCAGTTGTGCGCCACAATCGCACGCTCTCGATGGGTCAGTACCGCCGGGCAGCTGTTGACGAAAACTTCTTCCTTCGCGGCTTTAACCATCTATTAATATTGAAGAAAGAGCTTTCGACTGAACCAGATCGCGATTTGAAGTCGGTTGCGAAAGCGTTTGTGAAATCACAGGCTCAAAAGCCCGAGCGGCCGACGAAACCTGCGAAATCATTCATAAAACCGCAGACTCGCAAATCTGATGCGCCGAAAGGTGAATCGAGCGAAGGTTCGCGATTTGAAAAAGGCCCGAAGACTGCGAAATCATTTACAAAATCGCAGACTTCGAGCGATGGCCCGAAATTTGAGCGCGGTCCGAAACCTGCTTCTACAACAGGTGAGCGACCAAAATTCCGGCCGTTTCGTACGCCTCGCTAAGGCTCTTCCTTTCACCGCGAGGGCTGCCGCCAATGCTCTCGCGTCCGCCCCAACCGTGACCGATTTTTGGCCAAACTTCCGATAACCCTTTGGGACCAAATAGAATTTGCGCGGTTTCTTTGTCAGCGCAACCAACGGTGATTTTGGCCATGCGCGAGGCGTAGCTCACCACGCACGGTGCGAATCGGTACCACTGATCGAAACCCCAAACGGCGCTTTTCACCACCAAAACGCGGCCATCACTGGCTGTGGCATTTGAGCCGCGCAGCACGGTTTGCGGCACGTTTTTGGGAATTGGCAAATCGGCGCCGTCTTTGCCGCGAAGGGACAAGATGCCTTCGAGTGCGGTGCGGCGTCGTGCCATGTCGGAACGGATCACGTGCTCGCGCTCTTCGGAAGTGAGGCCTTCGTTCAAAAGTTTTGTCATGAGCGACACGGCCTTGCGGAATCCGGCTTCGCTTTGAAAGAGCATTTCCTGTTGGTTGAACCAGGAAAGTTCAATCCCTTCGGGCGTTTGCAAAAGATCCGTACCGATAGGATCCACGTCATTCAAGTCGACGATTTCGTAAAATTTTTGGGAAATTCGTTTCAAGTCGATGACGCCGGCGAGAGCAATGATGGCGAGTGTGGCGTCGGCGTCTGGTGTGCCGGTGACCACAAAGCGCGGATCGTCTTTGCGCGCGGCGTAAAAATCTCGGCAAGCTCGCAGTGCCACGCCTTCTCGCGCACTTTCGGTACCGTGGTGATCAAGCGCCAATGGTCCGAGCACTGAACCGCGTTGGCCAAATGCGCATTCGATGGGCTCGTAGCCTTGATCGCGCAATTCACAAGCCTGGGCGTAGTCGTTTGTAAAGCGAATGTCGAGGTCCATGTGTGTATCTCTTTGTAATGA
>JAZUEA010000350.1:0-4316 GCA_045639945.1 Myxococcota bacterium | reverse complement strand
CGCTTGGTAGTCAGCCGGCGTGTTCAAATTGAGCAAAATGTCGGGATCTGAAACCGGAATTTTGCGCGCTTGAGCAGCAGCCAGCACATCGCAAAGCGGCTCCAAATCGGATTGCATCAGGCGCGAAACCAGGCGCGGCGACAACAAAACAGGATGCCCGCCTTCACCATTGAACGTTGGAATACGCGCAAGATCTGATGGATCACCTTGATTTTGAAGGATTTCCAGCGTTTCAAGCGCAAAAACCGGGCGATCAACATGCGTCACAAAAATCGGCTCACTCGCCCAACCAGCCACGACCAACCCTGTTATGCCGGCGCGCAAACTCGCTCGCATGCCAAGCGACCATTCTCGTGCTTCGATGACCGGACAAATATCGCCGCAAACACTTGAAATTTCTTCAAAATCGGCGCCTGCCACAGTCAAAATTTGAGTTACGCCGGCAGCCTGAAATTGCGAAACCAGGTGCCCTAAAAAGGTCGTTTTTCGAAACGACAAAAGCGCTTTTGGACGCCCCATTCTCGAGGAACGTCCGCCGGATAAAATCAAAGCAGAGGTCACGCTTCCGACTCCAAATCCGATTTCATTTCCGAAGCTTGCTGTTCTTCAGCTAAGAATTCAGACACCTCCGAATTGGCTTCGGGCACAGCGAGCTGAACCTCAGGTGCTTTGGTGCAGTGATTCAAAACATCGGAAACGCTCATGGACAACGAGCTCAAACGAGCATCACGAGCATTCTTGAGTAAGTCTTCCATCGCGCGAAGTTCGGTCACACAGGGCAAATCACCAGGATTGTAACCCTGCGATTCACAAAGAGATTCGAGTTCAAAGACCGGAATTCTGCAGAGCGCGCGCGCCGGCGTAAAAATCACACTCGAATCCGAACCTTGGCTGACCAACACCAACTTTGCGGCTCGCAACACATTGAGCGGCGGCAAAACCTCGCTCGTAGACAAACACAAGCGCGACGCAATTTCTTCGGACGTGATGCCACCGCCTTTGGTTTCGAAGTGCAGCGCAATTTCAAAGAAAATACGCGTTAAGAAATAGCCGTTGAGAACGGATTTCTCGCCGTTACGCGAGCCGTAATTGAAAACGTTTCGCGTGGAAAGTGCGTGATGGTGCACCGAAAACGAAATGCTCACGCCAGCCAAAATCACGGTCCAAACCAACTGAACCCACAAGCAGAAAACCGGGACCAACGCAAAACCGCCGTAAATCTTGGCGTTTGCGGAACCTTTGAACATGCTCGAAACGTAAAAGTTGAAGCCCCAACGCAAAAGCTGGAAACCAATCACGCCAAAAATGCCGCCAACCAGCGCCGCTTTCCAACTCACGATCGTGTGCGGCATGACTTTGTAAAGCAGCGTAAACGCCGCAATCAGCATGAACCACTGGAAAAACGAGCCTGCGACTTGCGCGGAAACGATGCTACCAAGCGCGCCGGTGATCCACGTGGCGCCCAAAAATCCAAGCGCAATCAGCGCCGGCGCCAGGGTAATCACAGCGTAAAACGTTGTCACGCGGCGGTGGAGCGGGCGAGTGGGCGGCACACGCCACATTTGGTTGATCGTCTTTTCAATGGTGAAAAACAGCGAAATCGAGGAGTAGAGCAAGAAAACAAAGCCAATGAAACCAACCGCGCTGCCTTGAGCGCGTGACAGGAAAGTTTCAATCACTTCGTTGAGTTGCGAAACGCTGTCCGCGAGAAGTGTGCCCAGAATCCACTGGCGAACTTGCAACGCCAGCTCGTCACTGCTCACAAAAACCTTGAGCGCCGCAAACGAAACCGCGAGCAACGGAACCAACGCCAAAATCGTGGTGAACGCCAGCGCCGACGCACCGCGGAAAATCTGATCCGTGATGATTTGACGAGCGGTGTCGTAAAGCAGGTGACAAATCGCCGCGAATTTACAGAGGATCGGGCGATTCTCCTCCCTCTCCCACGCTTCAATCCGATCGACCATCGCCCGCGCGCGCATCAAGATGGAGGCCATCTGCTCTCCTTATTTATTTGGATTTTAGAAGGTTAGATTTTAGAAAAGTCTATTTAATTTCGGGGGCTAAGCCACGAACTTGGCCAATGGGCACAGTAAATGCAATGCCCTTGCCAGCTTGGTTTAGAGGACCCAAAACTCGCTCGACCTTTTCGAAGCACGGCTCAACGAGTCGCTCTTCGATGACGCACGAAATGATGTGAGAGTTTTGAGCAGAGCCGGGGAAAAGTCCGCGAAGTGACGCAAAAATCGGCACTTCCGAGCCAATGATTTGGCCCATGCCACGACCTTCCACAACTGTTGCGCCGGTGACGCCAATTTCGAGGAAGGCGAGGAGGAGTTCATCCAGCCGTCGGTAGTCTTTGAGAATACAGATAAAGAGTTCCACGGTGCGCACTTCAAATTTTTCCGATCGATTTGTCAAGTTTCACGGCACATGAGCATTTAAACGTGCACAACTTGCAGATCCTGATCCCCCACTTTATTCTTAAGAAATCTGACTTAAGGACGACTAAATGCGCCGGTGTCCATATTGCGACACAGAAAACCGCGATGACTCAAGAACTTGTGTTCATTGCGAAGCCACTTTGGACGATGCAACTTTTGCGAGCCCAGAGCTTCAGCCCATCGCACCTGGCACAATTTTTGATAATAAATTCGAGGTGTTAAATGAAATTGGCCGTGGTGGAATGGGGTTTGTGTACCGCGGTCAAGACATCACACTTGGACGCGAAGTCGCCATCAAAGTCCTGCCAGAGCTGCTCAACACTTCTGACGAATTAATCGTTCGCTTCCAAAAAGAAGCGCGCGCGATGGCAGCGCTCGATCATCCAAATATCGTTCCGGTTTACGCGGTTGGTCGACAAGACAACTATCACTTTTTGGTCATGAAATACCTTGAGGGCACTTCAGTTGCTGAGGTGCTCGCGGATCACAACGCGCGAGGTTTGCCAAACGGCATGCCGCCAGACGAAGTGCTTCGCATCGTGATCGAAATCTGCAAAGGCCTGGCCCACGCTCACAAACGCGGATTGATTCACCGCGACATCAAACCCAACAACATCATGCTCGCGTCGGATGGCCACGTGACCATCATGGATTTCGGCATTGTCAAAGAACAAAGCGTGGACGACAAACTCACGCGCACAGGTTTGGTCTTTGGCACGCCTGAGTACATGGCTCCGGAGCAAGCACAGGGATTGGCGCCGCCTGGCCCCGTGACGGATCTCTACTCGCTCGGCATCGTGGCTTACGAAATGCTGAGTGGCGATCCTCCGTTTACGGGAGATTCCGCTTTTTCTATTGTTTTCAAGCACATCCAAGATCCGCCTGAGCCACTCATTCATCGAATTCCAGGCGTAAATCAAAAATTCCAAGATGTGATTTTCCGCTCCATCGCCAAAGATCCAAGCGAGCGCTACCAGTCTGCGGACGAATTTTTAGAGGCTCTGCAGTCGGTCGATTTGCGGGAAAGTGCGCAGGAGCTTCTCGAAAGCTATCAAACAAAACACACGACAAGCGGTCCAGCTACCAAAGCGCTTCGAACGGTCAACATTTCTGAAGCCGCTACGCCCACACCGCCGCCGTGTCTTGTTACTCGGCCGGCACCGCCGCATCCAGCCCGCATCACAGAATCGAGCACAACGCCGCTTGCTCAGGCCCAAACGCCCGCACCATGGGGAATCAATCCGCGCGCATCACAGCCACATGCACATTCGCCGCGCGTTCGAGAAGGTGATTTTCTCCTCGAATCAGTGGAGATGCAGCCGCATGTGTTCACGGAATCGACGTTTGAACCACTCATCACGCCTGTTCCTGCAAAAGAACGTAACCCTGCGGAATCTTTACACACTTCGCCGTGGCAAGATTTAAAACCACATGCGCAGTCAGAGGCGAAAAGCAATTCTCCGTGGCAAATGGCCGACGCGCCTCACGTGGAAATGCGCTGCTCAAGCGACGCGCTCAATCACGAAGAATTACCGCGTTCTCAAAAATCAGAACTGCGAGCGGACTTGACGAAATCGCAGTTCTCGCGCGCGCCACAAGGTTCGCCGTACGTAGAATCTCCAGCCTTAGAGAAAAATCCGCCATTTGTGCGCGGCCATTCTGTGCCCCCCAAGCCGATTGAAGACGCTTCACCGTTTGAGCAGCACCAAAATTCGCACCACCTGTTGAACGTTCCTGCTCCAGCGCAAAGTCTTTCAATTACGCCGCCGCGCCGCACCATTGCGCCAACTTCGATCAGTGAAGACTCGAATTTTGAGCAAGATTCTTTCGGCGCTCCTGCATCTCTCGAGCTGGAAACGAATTTCAGTCATC
>JAZUEA010000349.1:0-1764 GCA_045639945.1 Myxococcota bacterium | reverse complement strand
TAAGGCTGAAAAGAAGAAATACCTCGAGAACACCTTGAAGCACGTTTGCGACTTGGGCAAGTCGATAACGGCTAAGGAAGGCGTGAAGAAGATCGACAGCTTGGTCGACTGGAACGAGCAGACAGCGTTCGACAACTTCCTTAAAGACTACGGACTGTCTAATTTGCACTGAGAAATAAGGTCATCTTTCTCTTGGGAGATGACCGAGTGCCAGATTTTAAAAGAGAACCAGTGCAAGGCGGGCGAGTGCTCGTCTTGCACGTAAGCCAAAAATTAAAATCCGCCACCCCGGAGATGTAAAATGGGGTTCGAAAAACGCGCGAAAGCTAAGCCGTACGTGCTCGTTGAAGGCGACACCTTGGAGTCAATTGCCAAGCGTGAGTCTGAAAACGGCAATAAAATCACGGCTCTCGATATCGCTCGCTTGAACTGGGGCCATATCGAGTACGATCCTGACCGTCTCGAGGACCGAATTGAAGATTTCCTCCGGGACGCATTGGGGTGTACCCAAAAGAATTCGGACGGTCGTTATGTGATCACGGCAGATTCCTTTGCCGCATCCGATCTTCGAATTCCGGTCGCCTTTACGCGAACCGAGCTTTCGACCCGCAGCAAGTACAAGCTGAAGGTCGCCACCTTGGGCCAGCCGGTTGCCGATCAGTTTCTCGCGTGCGTCTGCATGGAAGGCGTTACGTTTGAGTTCGGCACTTCGTTCTTGCGCCCTGACAAAGTCGACAAGCTCAATGAGCAGCTGACGACAGCGCTTGAGAAATACCCTGAAGCGAAAATCTGCGTGATGGGTCACACCGACAAAGTCGGTGAAGAGCTTGACAATAAACTGCTTTCGGAACGCCGCGCCCGCGCCACGTACGACTTTATTACCAATAACGTCGACGACTGGCTGCTCCTTGCTGCCGAGGAAAACTGGGGCCTTCGTCCGATTCAGATGATCTTAAAGGACTTGGGACTTTACCAAGACGCCATCGACGGCGACGCGGGTCCCAATTTCAAAGAAGCACTTTTTGCTTTCCAACGTGAAAAGGGTATCGCTGAGAGCGAGGAAGTGAACGCTGCAACGCGTCGCGCCCTTTTCCTTGCGTTTATGGAAGGCAAGCACGACATCAAGATCGATGCGGATCGCTTTACCGAGCGTAAGTACGTTGGTTGTGGTGAGTTCAACCCGGTCGTTCAAACCGAGGAAGCTCTCGAAGACAACCGCCGTATCGTGATCTTCTTCTACGATGCCAGCCGCGAACCGAAATTCCCTTGCGAATCTGGGAAGATCGAGCCTTGCCAAAAGCAGTGCAAAGAGCGCGGTTTGGGCCGTCACAACGAGAACTTCGGTTGCGCCTACTATGACAGCTTGTCACGTCACTGTGACTGCGACGGTGGCAGCATTCCGAGCTTCCCGGAGTACATCAAGTACACCATTAAACCATGCGACTGGCTCGTCAAAATCGCCGAGTACTACCACGTCGACTGGTTTAAGGACATTTACAACCACCCGAAGAACGTGGCGTTCAAGCAGGCGCACCCTGATCCGAACCAAATTCTTCCCGGCGAGGTCATTTACATTCCCGTCGTGAAGGACATGGATCAGCCCGGCGAAGATACGCGCAAAGTGCCCGGCAAAATGTCGGACTACAAGTTCTACACGGTGGCCAAGGGCGATACGCCGGAGTCGATCGCTGCGCGCTTTGGCAAAGATTGGTCCACGCAGATCTTCGGTCACGACGTCAACGCCTTCTACCGCGCCAAGCGCAC
>JAZUEA010000348.1:0-2775 GCA_045639945.1 Myxococcota bacterium | reverse complement strand
GACGACAACGTTTTTTTTGAGGATGAGTCAGAAGATCCTGCATCGAGTGCTCTCGTTTCTGTGGAAGCTGCGATTAAGGCGCAAAACAACAATCGAGAGCGATTTTCCCTGAGTTTTTCAGGAAATGCAGGGTTGAAGTTTTTCGTGCTTTCGGATGGTGCGTCTGATCAAGTCATGGAAGGCCAAAATGGCTTGGATCATCTCAATCTCGCAGCGACAGCAGATTTGCTTCGCCGAAGCGTGATAGGCATCCAGCTTTCCGAAAAATTAGGCTACGTAGAGCGTCCGCTCAATGATTCTCTGGCGTCTGGTTTTCAGCGATTGAACAATGTTTTGGGCGCCGATGTGATGTTCCGACCGGGGCGTCTCAATTCGGAAATGTTGCGTGTGACAGCGGGTTACCGCTTGGGAACGCAGTATTTCTTGGGAGATCAAAAAGGCTCTGATCGCGGCGAAAAAATTGAGCACAAGCTTCATCTTCAGGCGCGATGGAAGTTTTTCCCAAAAACGGCGTTCACGTTCAGCTTGCAGCACACGCGCATCGATTACGCGCAGCCAAAGCAGCTTGCTTCAAACAAAGAGATGATTAAGTCGGCCGATCGCGACCAGACTCCGTTGCGTGTAGAGGCCGGTTTGCAGGGGTTGCTCACGAGCCACGTTTCGCTCAATCTGACAGGCGGCTACCTCAACACCTTTCAAAATGAAGGTGATTCTTTCTCGGGATTCGTGGGTGAGGCGAGTTTAGCCTACAAGCTAGAGCCCAGCGTGTTTGTAAAACTGGGTGCGGCGCTTGATGCCGGCGATTCTTCTTTTTCTAATTATTACAAGGCTAAACGCTTCTTCGGAGAGGCGGACATTCATATTCACCAGGCATTCATTTTAAATCTTAAGGGCGAGTACGACGACTACGTTTACAGCGTGGCCGGTTCGACCGATGGCCTGGTTTACCAAATCAACAACGGTCAAAGTGGACGCATGAAAATCGGCGTAGAGCGCGAAGATCCCATCGTTCGCTACGAGGTGAATTTTCGCTATTGTCCGCGCGAGTGGTTTTCCGTTGGCTTGAAATGGCGCCTGGATTTGGATTGGACCGATTACGAATCGCCGCCGTACGAAGAAGATCCCCTTAAACGCGACAAAGCTTCTTATCGCCGAATGCTGTATTCTCTCGAAATTTCGGGGACTTATTGATGCGGCTGATCACTTTCGCCTGGGTGGTAAATGCCGCTTTTTGCGCTGCATGCGGCGGTACTGCGCCGTCTGTCACTGATGAAGCGCTTGTGATTCCCGAACCGAATGTGGCGATTGAAGCGGCTGCTTTGGGTGCTGGTGATGTGATTGATGTGCGCGTGTACATGGAAGACGCGCTGAGTGGCCTTTATCGCGTAAGTTCCGATGGAACCTTTAATTTTCCGCTTGTGGGTGAAGTGCACGCCGAAGGTCTAACGTCAGGTCAGCTGGCAAATGAACTTGCGACGCGTTTGCGTGATGGTTATATCAGGAATCCACAAGTATCTGTTTTTATTAAAGAATTTCAGTCAAAAAAGATCGTTGTTTTGGGCGCAGTCCAAAAGCCAGGTGCGTTTACTTACGAAGATCAAATGACTGCAGTGCAAGCATTAAGTTTGGCGGGCGGTTTGAAACCGGTGGCGGCCAAAAATTCTGCAGTTCTCACGCGTCGCGTGGATGGCGAAGAAAAGCGTTTTACCTTGCGGCTCGAGGACATCGGTCTCGGTCGCGCTCAAAATCCTAAGTTGCAGCCGGGCGATATTCTCTTTGTGCCCGAATCTTGGCTGTAATCACTCCAAAATTTTTTCTCTACGCAACAATCGCATTTTTTGAACGATGAATCTCTTAGGAGGTTCTCATGATTCAAAAGTGCGTTTCTGATTTTCTGAATCTTTTCAAAGAGTTATTCGCAGGTGTTTGTACGTTAATTTGGCCGTGTCACTGCATTTGCTGTGGAGAACTGATCTCTACAAAAGGCTTGTGTCACATGTGCGCGGCGCTTTGTGATCCTCGTGAAGGGCATTTGTGCGAAATTTGCGGCGCAATGCTTGTGCGCGAAAATGATTGTCATTGCGAGCGTTGCAAGACAATTCCGCCTCCGTTCGAGTGGGCGCGAGGTGTTTTTGATTATCAAGGTCCGTTGGGTGTCGCGATTCGAAAAGGCAAGTATGGCAAGTCACTTGAGGCCATGAGTGTGGTTGCGCAGTGGTTTGCAGAGAATTTGCCACCAGAGATTTTAGAAGATCCGCCAGAAATTGTGGTGCCGGTCGCACTTCACTGGAAACGCGTGAAAAAACGCGGATTTTCGCCGCCTTTAATTTTGGCCTCAAAGGTTGCGAAAACGCTCGGTGTAAAGTGCAGTTCTCGGTTTTTATTGAGAATTCGGAACACTGATGCGCAGGCAGGATTAAACGAGCGATTGCGCCAAGTGAATCTGAGCGGTGCATTGGTTGGCGTTCCAAAGCGCGTTTCTGGTCGTGATATTTTGCTGGTTGACGATGTGATGACAACGTCTGCAACTTTTCGAGCAGCGGCTCAGGCTTTGAAAACGGCCGGTGCGCGTCGCGTGCGCTGTTTGGCGCTTTGCCAAGTTGAAAAAGAATCGGAACGTCGAGCTTGTGATCGATTCGCAGAGGATGTTGCTTAACAGCCGATTTTTTATTGAGTTTTAAATATTGCTTAGTCTCGGATCGGTGGGACCTTTGGTGTAGACGACTTCCACGCCGTGTTCGCGTAGGTAATCGCAGCCGTTTGGACCGGCGTAAC
>JAZUEA010000347.1:0-3446 GCA_045639945.1 Myxococcota bacterium | reverse complement strand
TTGGCCTCCGACTTGCTCGTTACGTTCTTTTACCTGTTTCCACCACAATAAAACCTGGCACTTTGGAAGAACGCACTCGCGCACTTTTTACGGAGTTGGTGCAGAAAAAGCCCAGCACATATGGTGACGCGCGGTTGGCGTTTCAGCCGGACGCTTCACAGACAGGTGTTGTCTACGTTTATTTGGACGCTACGAAGTCGCAGTACCATCGCATCGTGATGGCTGAGACGGTTTTCACGTTTACCGAGAACGGCGCCACGAAAGTCATCTTCCCCAAGGTCGCACCGCAAGGCTGGACCCGCGAGAATGTGCCGTACGCCGCTTATGTGCTGGATCTTGCGCTCACGGATTCTCTGCCGCCCAACGTGGTCGCTCAATCCCTTGTGCACTTAAAGGACAATTCACGCGTAACCGCCGAATCTGCAGCGGAAAAGCTGCCGAATTCGCCGGAACTGCAAGCGGAATTGTACGAAGCGCTCAAGACTGCGCCGCGATCGACTGCGATTGCGATCATGAACTCTGTCACAGAGATGGATCTGGCGAATCGCAAAGAGCACTTGCTGCCATTTTTGCAGTCCGCCGACACGGAATTGCGGAAAGCTGCGCTGGAAGCAAGTCGTTCACTCACGGGCGCCGATCGCGACAAGGCGGTTCGCGCGGTGATGGAGGAAGATCCGGAGCCGGAAGTGCGCGCGCTCGCGGCACAAGTTCTTGGCGCATCTCAAGATGTGAAAGTTGCGGCACAAGCGCAGTACCACGCTCTTCGCGGCAACGACGAATCGAAAGCGGTTGCAGCTGCAACGGTTTTGGCCACCGTGCCTGGCGCGGAATCCGAAAAAGAATTGACGGCGGCGCTCTCGCACAAGTTTGAAGCGGTTCGTTCGGAAGCGCGAAAGAGCTTGGTCGCTCGCAACGCGCACAAAGCAATTTTTGAGGCATTGCCTGGTTTGTCGCTCGACCTTCGTCTGGAACACGCTCGCGCGCTCACTTCGCTCGACCACTTAGATTCACAGCTTGAAGGCCATTTGCACTTGCTCGCGAACGGCTCGGACGACGAAGCGCTTGCTGCTGTGGACATTTTGGAAAAGCACGCGAATCAAAAGACGCTCGCGGCAATGGCAAAAGGTTTGGAGCACAAATCGAACGCGGTGGCAGCGAAATGCGCTACCGGCCTTGCCAACACAGGCAACACGGAAGCATTTGCGCTTCTTGCAAAGGCCAACGGAAAAACGACGGCCAACTTGGAAGCAGCACTGCACGCTCTCTACCTGAAGCAAGAAATCGTTTTTGTTCAAAAATCCATGCGTCACAGCGATGCGTTGCTGAAGCGCACCGCGATTGCGGCGTTGGGTGAGCGCACGTTGTTGGAAAAGGGCAAGTGGGCTCGCAAAGAAGCGATTGAGTACTTGCGTCCGTTGGAGCAATCGAAAGATCCGGAAATTCGCGCTGCAGTGGCTTTGAGCTTGGCTGACTTGGCAGATCGCGACGTGGAAGCGGATGTGGCCGTTTTGGCGCAAGATTCCAACGTGGTCGTTCAACGCGCAGCAGCCATTGCACTCGGAAAATTCCCGGGCAAATCGTCTGAAGAAACGCTGCTTCGCTACGCCAAGAGCGAAGACTCGGCTTTGATCGCGAATTCTCTGCGCTCGCTGGGCAAACTTCAGGTGAAAGATGCGCGCGACGTGATTACGCCCAAGTTGGTTTCGAAGGACACGGAAGTTCGCTGCGCCGCCACGGAAGCGTTGGTGGGCGTGGGCGCCGCCTTGTCGGAAGATGAGCGTGGGCCGCTTTTGTCTTTCTTCAGCGACCGCATGTTTGATGAAGATGCACGCATTCGTCGTGCTTCGATCGACGGTTTGATGTTGGTGAACGACACACGCGTGCTCACGGCGTTATCGGCGTTGCTGCAAGATCAAGACGTGAACGTGAAAAAGGCTGCCATTCTCGCCATGGGTCAAAGCGGCGACGCGAGCGCAGTAGAAGGTATCGCCACCGCTTTGGAAGACGAAGATCCCATGATGCGCCAGGCTGCGTTGGATGCGTTTGAGGAATTAAATCACAAAGACGCCGTGCCGGTTCTTCGCCAGTACGCGCAAAAAGAGCAAGACGCTATTCTGAAGACCAACGCCGAATCCCTCATCAAGAAGCTCACCCGCTAATCTCGATTTCCCGCCAATCTCGATTTCCCGCAAACAGACGTTCGCTTTGAGACGCAGCAGTCTCATGCGATTCTGAACGCACAAAATCAGCGCTGAAACAGCTCTCTGCAAAGCTGGATTTTAAATTTTGATGAGCTGAAAGCGATTAAGGAAGGCGCGAAAGGCAGGATCAGACGAGACCGGTATCTTCTTCGTCGGCGGCGTTGTCGACAGCGTTGACAGCCAAGTTGTTCATTTCGCTCATGAATTCCTGGCTGGGCTCGTAGTTGCGGCGGTGGTTTGAACGCACGGCGTGGGGGTGCATCAACTCAGAGTGGACGTCCTCACGGAAACGAACTTTGCCGGCGGCCACTTCGCGAATAGCCGTGACGATGTTCTTGTTGTCGCACTCAACCAGGCGAGGCGCGCCACGGTGAAGCTGGCGATAACGCTGAGCGGCCAAGTGAACGAGAGCAAACTGATCGTGCACGTAAGCAAGTGCGTCTTCGATGGTCACACGAGCCATGAGATACCTCCTACCAGAACAGAAAGCGTGTATTTTCTACGCAACAACCAGAAAGTCAATAAAAAGGCGTGCGTTCCGATTTATTGTCAAAAATTCGCTCAAAATGGCATCAACAAATCAAACAATTCGAACACGACAAAAAACGACGCACTCGCAAGCCGTAAACTCAAAAAACTCCTTAAAACTCGCAGGAGAGCGTGTATACTCGCCCGGCCGTTTGTTTTTACAACCACGGCTCGATTGAGGAGCACCGATGAAATATTCTCTGTTACTGTCTTTTCTGCTTGCCGCTGCGAGCTTTTGCCCAAATCCTGCGCAAGCAACCACGGTGCTCGAACTCGAAGCCGAGCCCATGACGGAACTTTCGGCGTTTGTCTTTGTGGGTGAAGTTTTAAGCGTAAACGCCAGCGTAGATCCGGAAGTTCAGCGTGTCTGGACAGACATCACGTTTCACATCGAAGAAATGTGGAAAGCACCGCAAGGTGAAATGCTGCCTGAGATTTTCACGCTTCGCCAGTTGGGTGGTGTAACACCAGAGCTCACACAGACCATCATTGGTTATCCCAAGTTTGAAGTGGGCGAGCGTGTTGTTCTGTTCTTGGAAAAGACTTCCACACAAACGCTTGTGGTGACAGGCCTTTCTCAAGGCAAGTACACCATTTCACAGTCTCACGGCTCGGAAGTTTTGGCCACGCGTGAAGTGGGAGATTTGCACTTCATCAATCGCCCGGCCGAACGCTATTTATCCAATGTTCCTGCGCACTTGAATCAATTACCGCTTG
>JAZUEA010000346.1:0-2976 GCA_045639945.1 Myxococcota bacterium | reverse complement strand
TCGAATCTTCATCCGGGTGTGACGGCTGGTATTCGATTCTAAAGAGATGGGGCGCTACTTTTTTAGCGGTGTGCGCCAACCTGAATGATGAGGCAGGGCTTGGGTGATGCGAGCGGCGGTGGCGGATTCGATGGCGTGCATGATGTCGGGTTCAATTTTTTGCGCGATAGCAATGAACTCCTGCTCGTCGCGACGCCGACACACAATGTAGAGCATCTGCCTAGGCCCGTTTCTTCCGGAACCCTCAAAAACCGTTACGGCCTGACCTAAATCGCGAATTGCGTCCGCAATCTGCTCGCCAAATCCGCATGAAATCATGCGAATCACAGACATTCCAAGCGCCAGTTTCTTTTCGATGAACATGCCCACCGCGTTGCCTGTGGCAAAACCTGCAGCATAAGCGGGCATGAGCAACGGTTGTTTATTTACGGCTGCGAGCACGTGGCTTACCGTGAACAACCAAACCAAAACTTCGCAAAATCCGAGACATACCGAAAGTTTCATGCGGCCTTGTACCACCGAGATGGTACGCACTGTGCCAAACGAAACATCGATGACACGCATGGCGATGACGACAAAGAAACTGATGTAGATAGGGAGATCCCCAATGTGTTCAAGGAAATCCATTTGTCTTTAACGGTTACGAGAGAATTGTGACAGGGAAGATGGGCGCCCCGGATTGAGGCGCCCGGGAAAGGTAGGAAATCAGTCCTTCTTGAGGGCGGAGTAATCGATGGCCGCGAGGTTACGATACTGCGTCTGGCGGAAGGCGATGTCCTGCTTCTCGAGGTCGAGGAGCTTCTTGGCCTGCTCAGGGTTGAGCTTCTGCAGCGACTTGAAGCGGTTTTCGGTCGAGGTCCATTCGGCCACGTCCTTCGAGGGCTCCTTGGAGTCGATCTGCAACGGGTTCAAGCCCTCGGCGCGGCGGCGAGGATCGTAGCGGTACAACGGCCAAGCGCCAACCTGAACGGCGAGCTCCTGCTGCTTCATACCTTCGGACATCGTGATGCCCTGGGCGATGCAGTGGCAGTAGGCGATAACGATCGAGGGGCCGTCGTAGCTTTCGGCTTCGAGCATGGCCTTGATGGCGTGCGCGTCGTTGGCACCCATGGAGATCTGGGCGACGTAGACGGAGCCGTAGCTCATGGCGATCATGCCCAAGTCCTTACGCGGGACCTGCTTACCGCCAGCAGCGAACTTCGCGACAGCGCCCAAAGGCGTGGCCTTGGAGCACTGACCGCCGGTGTTCGAGTAAACGCCGGTGTCGAGGACGAGGATGTTGATGTTGCGGCCGGAAGCGAGGACGTGATCGAGACCGCCGTAACCGATGTCGTAGGCCCAACCATCGCCGCCGATGCTCCAAACGGAACGACGGACCAAGTTGCCGGAGATGGCGATGAGCTGCTTGGCTTCATCGGTGCCGATCTCTTCGAGCTTCTTGTTCAACGTGGCAACGCGGTCACGCTGAGCTTCGATGCTGGCTTCGTCGCGCTGTTCAGCGTTGAGGATGTCGTTGACCAAGTCAGCGCCGAGCTTGTCTTCGAGCTTCTTCAAAAGTTCGCAAGCGAATTCGGTGTGCTTGTCAACGGTCAGGCGGTAGCCCAAGCCGAATACAGCAGCCTCCTCGAACAGCGAGTTGTTCCAAGCCGGACCACGGCCGTCGGCGTTCTTGGCCCAAGGCGTGGTGGGGAGGTTACCGCCGTAGATGGAGGAGCAACCCGTGGCGTTGGCGATGATGGCGCGATCGCCGAAGAGCTGGCTGAGCAGCTTGACGTAAGGCGTTTCACCGCAGCCCGCGCAGGCGCCGGAGTACTCGAAGAGCGGACGAAGGAACTGGACGCCCTTGACCGTGTTGGACTTGACCTGCTTACGATCGACATCCGGCAGGCTCATGAAGAACTCGTAGTTCTTGGCATCCTGAGCGCGGGTCTCGGTGGTGCGGGCCATGTTGATGGCGTGCTTGCTCGGATCTTCCTTGCTCTTGACGGGGCAGCGCTCGACGCAGAGGCCACAACCGGTGCAGTCCTGAGCGGAAACCTGCAAGGTGTAAGCGAAGCCAGCGAAGTCCTTGGCCTTGTAATCCACGGAAGCGAAGGTCTCGGGGGCGTTCTTGAGGAGAGCCTTGTCGTAAACCTTGGCGCGGATGCAGGCGTGCGGGCAGACCATCGTGCACTTACCGCACTGCAAGCAGGCGGCGGAGTCCCAAATCGGGGTGTCGATGGCGATGTCGCGCTTTTCGTACTGCGTGGTGGCGGTCGGGAAGGTGCCGTCGGCGCTGCTGACGAAGTCGCTGACCTTGAGCGACTCGCCTTCAGAGGCGATCATCTTGCCCAAAACGTTCTTCACGAACTCAGGCGCGTCATCCGG
Organism: Myxococcota bacterium; assembly: GCA_045639945.1. Lineage (GTDB taxonomy): Bacteria > Myxococcota_A > Bradymonadia > UBA7976 > UBA1532 > UBA1238. Next base: position 609 of record JAZUEA010000346.1, on the reverse strand, counting down.
AACGGCCTTACGGCGTTCGACGTTACCAACAGCTTCAGCAGGAATCTTGACCTGGTGGCAGTTGGCGATGGAGGCGTCGACGGCCGCGTAGTTCTTTTGGACGATTTCGTCGCCCTTCTTGCTGTAGGACTTCTTGATGGCGGCCTTGATGTAGGCAATGGCCTCATCCGGCGGAAGCACGCCAGAAATGTGGAAGAAGCACGCCTGCATCACGGTGTTGATGCGAACGCCCATGCCGGTCTCCTTGGCGACCTTGTAGGCGTCGATGACGTACATCTTGATGTGCTTCTGGATGATCTGCTCCTGCATCTTGCGAGGCAAGGTGGCGAAGACCTCATCCGGGCCATAGAGCGAGTTCAGCAGGAAGACGGCGCCGTCCTTGGCCTGATCCAACATCTCGTACTTCTCAACGAAGACGGTCTGGTGGCAAGCGACGAAGTCTGCGCGGTTGACGCAGTAGGTGGAGCGGATGGGCTTCTTGCCGAAGCGAAGGTGGCTGACCGTGATGGCGCCGGCCTTCTTGGAGTCGTAGACGAAGTAGCCTTGGCTGTAGTTCGGGGTGTATTCGCCGACGATCTTGGTGGTTTCTTTGTTAGCGCCAACGGTACC
>JAZUEA010000345.1:0-2885 GCA_045639945.1 Myxococcota bacterium | reverse complement strand
CGTTCAAAACGAGCTTGCCATTGGTCCAGCTCAAAGACTTTTTAACATCACCTTCTTCACTGGAAAGCACGAAACACGCGCTCTGAACGCCGCCCAATTGTGCGCGACAAGAGCCTTCCGCCGGAGAGGCCGTGGCTTCACCCAAACAAACGGACATGTCGACCGAAAACTCGGAGTAGACCACTTTTTCGTTATCGTCGTCGCAGCCGACCAAGGTCGTGCCCACAAAAGCGGAGAGCAACGTCAAAAGACGCGCCGTCTTTGTAACCATCGAGAGCTCCTACTCGACCTTAAATAAGGTCGGCGCAAAACGAGAAAACGTGGGCAAAGCGTCCTCAGGATCTAAGGCTTCACCAAATCGAGTCTGCCAAAAATTCTGCAACGCCAAGCGGTGATCGTCCGGCTCAGAACCGAAAGTGTAATTGTAAGTTTCCAGCGAATCATCAAAGACAAAAATCGTCAGTTTATTATCAGATTTCGCGGACTTACCAGCAGATTCAAGGTAACCAGCGACCAGCGTTTTGGCGTGATAAAGTTCCGCCATTTGGAAGAAAAGATCGCTGATGTAGTCTTCGCTAAACGCTTCATTGCCTTCAAAAATCAACTCGGCCAATGGAGCGTATTCCTCTTTTCGATTTTTGGCTTCGCGCAAACGTGCCGAGAATTTTTGGCTTTTTCCACTTTTCAGCGTCACCAATTCACCAGCACGAACATAGCCAGCTTTGCGCACTTCAACCACGTGCGGGCCTGCCGTCAAAAACGGGTCGATAAACAGCTGATCAACCCCCACGACACCCACCGCGCGATCATCAATGTAAACGTGGGCACCATTCAAATTGGACGAGACCTGCAATTCACCGGTGCCAGCAGACGGCGATTTGCCGCAAAGATCTGCCAACGGTTCAAATTGCTCAATGGGTCCCACGCTGTTTGACAAACTTCGCGTCAACGCCACGTAAGCGCAGTACGCATCGCGCGCCGCTTTCTCATCTTTATCAGCGACTTTCACCAGATAACGATAGAAAAAGATGCCACGCAAAAGCGCTGAATCAGAGCTGTAGGGCAACGCTTTGCTATAAAAACGCTCCGCGCGAAACAGCTGCTCATGCGCTTCCTCGGCGTCATTGTTTTCCAATGCGCGCTGGCCTGCATTGAAGTGCATTCGCGCTTTCTCGATTTCACCTTTACTCAAGTGTCCCACGTCGAAGCGTTGTTCAATCGTTAAAACACTTGGAATTTCAGGCTTGTTCGAGTGAGCATAGTCGAACATGTTGCGCAAATCGCGCTCAATTCGCACCGCTTGATTTTCGTCTGCACCGTTTCTGGCAAACACCAAAACGACCGCGCGAGGCTCTTCAACATCTTGAGCCTGCGCAGTCGCAGTAAAAACGGAGGCAAAAACCAGGGCGAGCGTGCCCAAAAGCGATTTCATTCTTCAGTTTCCGAATCCACGTCAGAAGGCGGCGGCGTCACCACCTTGTCTTCGCTCAGTGCACCACCTAAATCGGCCATCGTGAACGAAACAGTGTACAGACGCTCCCAGGTCTTATCCTCGGAACCGCGCTCACCAATGGCTTTGAACGCCAGCGTCATCGTGTCGCCACGCGAAAACAGTGCCAAATCCGAGTTGAGCTCTGTGCCGGTTTCCAAAACGCCAACGCCCGTTTCGCCTAAGCGGACGTATTCGATCGGGTTATCGCGCTTAAAGTCTTGTTTGACAAAGAGAATCGCTTTGCCGTCTGGTGTCCAAACGGGACCGGTGTAGTCGGGAACGACCACATCGCGAGCTAAGCGTTTTGCATCTTTGCCGTCCGCGCCGATGACCCACAAATCGAACATTTTATCGTTCTGATTGCCTTTGTTTGAGAAGAAAGCAATCTTCGTGCCATCAGGCGACCATTCCGGGCGAATTTCGTCACCCGTCCAGTCGGTGATCATGCGCGTGGTTTCTTTGGCGCGCGTCACATCCTCAATCACGCCAATTCCCAAACCGCGCGAACCACTTTCGGAACGCGTGAACAAAAGCTTGTTCTGCTTCGAAAAACGCGGCCGATAAACGGTGTCGTTATTCCAGAAGGTCATCTGAATCGGCGAACCATCGCCTTGCAGATCAATCACATACACATCGCCCGAAGCTTTGCGCTGCGAAGCGTAGGCAATGTAACGACCGCATTTTGACCAATCTGGCTGACCGTCATTGCCGACGTTATCGGTCAACCAACCGCCATCCGCGAACAAATCGAAGTTTTTGCGCGGCCCCAAGCTCGAAAAAACGTAGGGCTGGTTCAACAAGGTCATGTCCGGCGCCCAGCAAAATTCGACCATCGGCGCTTTGCGCTCACCCAGCAAACCACTTGCAGTAGACTTGCCGGTTTTCACCTCTGTCGGCGCGGAACCATCTTCGTTAATAATCCAGATTTCGCGCAGATCAGATTTTGGTTCGTAAACGTCGTAGGCGATCTTTTTGCCATCTGGCGACCAGCGCGGAATTTGGCAGTGCGCCTGCAAGCGAGACGCCACCAAACGTGGCGCAGTGGGCTTCGCCTGCGCGTTGAACGCGGTAATGGCCAGCGCAACCCCAAGAGGCAGCGCCAAAAACTGCTTATTCAAAGTTTGCATGGAGTCGCTCCGTCGTCGTCGTGTCGGAATCACCCGAGAAAATAAAGTATGCGGCAACACCAGCAGCAACTGCCGCTGCACCGCCAATTCCTGCGACCAGCCAAGGACTTACGCCACTGCTCTTTTTCGCAGAATCAATCTGCATTTGCAGGTAAATCTCAATTTCAGGTTCTGGTTCACCTTGAATCAATGAGAACGGCACTTTGTTTGCCAAGTACTCACCGTAAGGCAGGTAAACCTTTGTAGGCAAAGAGATATCGGTCGAT
>JAZUEA010000344.1:0-4285 GCA_045639945.1 Myxococcota bacterium | reverse complement strand
GAGATGTCATCGCCCTTAGACACACAGCTAAAATTGACGTCGGTGATGCTGTCCTTCACCAACTCCAAAAGCGTATCGGGCTTCTTGGAAAGTTCCTCGCGCTCCGACAAGTACATATCGAAGAGCATGCGGAAAGTATCTTCCAGCGCATCGGCCAGCTTAACCCAAAGTGCAATTGCCCGAACCGAAGAGTTAATCAGGTCAGCGAGTTTCTCTAAGAACGATCCCTTGAACTTGCGGACCGCGCGGCCCATGGGCGAGTGACCCGCTTCGCGCAAATTGTTCGAAGTGGTCTTGATCGACTTCCACGATCCCAACTCTTCGTTCGCTTGAGCCTTTAGGGTCGGCGTCACGATGCTCTCAAAGAGCCTCTCGTAGACTTTTCGAATCGTCTCGACTTGCTTGCAAATGGTGTCGAGCTGGAACCCCATTGATCGCAAGTGCTCATTAAACATGTTCGAGAGCTTGCCGGAGTTTGGAAGCTCGCGCTGTAAAGACAAAATGAGCGTATTCAAAATGTGCATGCGGCGCGCAACATCCCGGGAGAACTCCAGGGCCGGCATGCCTTCTGCAATTAACTCAGCATCCGTGTGTTTGGGTTCATACTCGCGGAACTCTTTGGGCTTGTACTCCATTTCGGGTTCAAGCTTCGCGGCAGACAAACGATCCCGGGCCGGTTTCGGTTCACCACACAGCTCGTTTAGAATGATCTGGAGGATATCGATCGTGGTCGTGCCACGCTCCAAATACAATCCTTGGTTTTCATCATTCGAAACGGACAAGTAATTCGGATACCTGGTCGCAACATCGAGCATTGGGTTCTCGATATTTTCTTCCGTAAGCGTTCCGAAGATCCATTGGTAGTTCACACCCAAGGCAGCCACGCGCAATTTGCCTTCGGCTTGCATGGGCTGATCATCCGCGGTCAAGCAGCACATGTCGCGCACAGAAAGATGTGCCTTCGTAATGTCCTCTGTGGCCTCACAGTAGCGATACACAGAGTACAACAGCGCGAGCGGATGCGGCTTCTTAAGCGCTTCACGACGGAAGATTGAGCGACCGCCCACTTGATGTGAAACACCCTGTAAAAGGTAAGAGCCGATTGGGGTTGTTCTAAATGTGGTCAATAAGGCCGTAACGGCGTTTTTGCGAAGTTTCTCGCTCGACTTCACACGCTGCAGGAGCAATTTAACTAGGTAGTCATGATCATATTCATGGCGATCCTCGTCCCCGTCCACAAGCGTTCCGAAAGTCATCCACCAACGGCAGATGGCGGAGTTGTACGCCAAGTTAATCCAGATAATCGACCACGTGAGCTCATGTTCCGCGCCCAAGCGCTGGAGCACTTCGCAGCATTGCGTCTTTCTCAGATCACTAATGCCTTCGCGCTTGAGAAGTTCTGCATCTTGAGCCCACATGCAGAAAGCTTCGTATTGCTGCGGACTCAAACTCTTCTTGAGTGAAGGCAAACCAAAATTGAAGAAATCGTTCAGCCACTTTTGGCGCAAACCTTCGCCTTTGTAGCCGTTCAAAGGCATATAGCGCGTGCGCTCATCATCCACAGGCGTTGTGAACTTTTCCGTTTTTTCAGCCGGTTTGGTCTCTTGCGCAGTGGGTTTGTCTTCTGCCGCTACTTCAGGTTCAGGCTTCTCAGTCGGTTCAGGTTCCGCCGCCACTTCGGGCTCAGGCTCCTTTGTCGCTTCGGGTTCTGGCTCAGGTTGAGAAAGCATATCGGTTGCAGCGTGAATCGCCTGTTCCAACTCGTCCAGGTTTAAGCCACCTGCAAACTTCAGTTGCTCGTCACTTAAGGCGCCAAATTCCTTGATGAAGTTCTCTTCATCTTCAATGAGATGCAAAACCTCTGAATCGAGTTGTTCTTTATCAAGCTCTCGACGCGCGTACGCATCAACGGAATTTTTAACCTGCTCACCGTGGGCACAAAGCGCTTTGTAGGCTTGTTCCTTTGCAGCCAAATCCACCACAGGCGGCAATTCCAAACCAGCGCGAGTGAGCATTAAGTCCACAATCTGCTCAGGCACAACGTCAGGTTTCAACGTTAGCTTGCCCATGACATCTGTGGAAGCAACCGAAAAGCCCTCTACACCGTGCAGCGCCACTTTCACTGCAGCATCGCCAAAAATTGAAGCCACATTGAGGCCGCAGTTTTTGCTACCAGATGCAGCCAAGTCGCTCGGCAAGAGATCTAATTCTTTCGAGAACTGACTCCATTTATACAAAGCGTATAGAACAGAGAGCTCATCTGGTTTGTCCCACTCACTTTTCGAAATTTCAGAAGAGGTTGAAGGTGACGTCCAAACCCCTTGCCCCAATTTCCATCCAATGGGTGAGAGTTTTAAAAGCTGCAGGAGCGCTGTGACAGCATTCGATAAATTCGACTTGGGCTCTGTGGCCTCAATGCTCAAAGAGTCAACAAGCTTATTGGCATCATAGCGGCGACCTGCGTATCGACGAGCCCACCAGCGGCAAACAGAAGAGTGATGGACCAAATTTGTCCAAATCACCGCCCAGGACTGCAGGCAATCTGACCCCAACAGAGCGAGTTTTTTACAAAGCGAAGTGAGTTTTCCGTCTTCATGAATGAGCTCAGCATCAAGCAGCCAGTTTTTGAGGCCTTTAAGCTCGTTCCCCTTTAACTCACACTCGTCGTAAAACGCCTCACCTTTTTCAAAGAGATGTTTTATCCATTCGGTTTTGAGGCCTAAGCGGTTGTACCGATCAAATGATTTCTGCTCCATGAGCCTTTTCTTTCGTAAGCGATAAACGCGCCAAACTGCTTTGCGGTTTATCGATGTATGTCAATCAATGAAGCTAAGCGGTTCACCAAATTAGGATGAACCGAGGATAGATCAAACGCGCGGCAGTGCAGATTGAGCGTAAAAGTCCTCAATCTAAAAGAGCACTTCGCGCGTTTTGACCTGCGCAAAGAAAACCGGTCCAGCAGCGAAACGCTTCTGTCCGAAAGCGTTAAAAAGCCTTAAATCTCCGTAGCGGTCTCAGGCGTTACCTCTTCTGAGACCTCAACGGGCTTTTCGGCTTCATCCTTCTTGGTCGAAGACTTCTTCGAAGCGGTTTCGGTAGACGACTTGCGTGCGCTCTTGCGCTGCTTAACCGCATTCTTGCGCGACTGGATACGAACATTGATGGCCTCAATGACCGCATCGATTTGATCGGACGGTTGCATAACGGCCAAACCGTTGATGCAGGCGCAAAGAGAAACCCAAGTTGCGCACAAAATGTCGCGCTTCTCATTAAAGCGAGAAGCTTTTGAGTGCGTCCGCTCGTAGTCGTAGCGAGAAAGCAGCGTCATGAAGGACTTGTAACGCTCGTGGAGCTGTTCCACCCACGCCTTGGTGACCGTCTTAACGAAAAGCGATTCATCCAACGCGTCCAAAGCGTCGAGCATGCGGTTGACGATCGGGTGCTCTTCGGTAGGCGGAAGCTGGGTGGGCATACCGTATTGATCGATCGCGCCCCAAATGACCTTAGCGGCCTCACGGACATCAGGGTCCGGGTGAGACATCATCGGCTTGAGCTGCGCGCGGAAACCACTGATGGTCTGATCCATCAAATTGTCCGAAGTCATTACATCGCTGTAATGAACTGCGCGCTCAACGTCCAAGATGGACTTGTACGAAAGAAGAGCCGCTGCGAAGGCCTCGTAGGGGCGTTGAATCTTAATCGCCTCTACTTCAACAACCTTCAAATCGACTTCCTGGCAGAAGCCGAGAGTTTCCTCGTAGCGGAGGGTGCCTGGATTAAACGGAACAATCGATGCCATTTGAACTCCTGCTAAGCCGGCAGAACCGGCGGGGTGATGAATTCAAGATAGTGCACGATTTGTTCTCGTCAAGCGATAGACAAGAAAAATACAAAAATTTTTCATCTATCCATTTTAAACCAGCATTTAAGCGGGTTTCCAAGCTACATTTTTTTGAAAAAATTTCAAAAATGTATTTTGCGGTCTTTTAAGGTGTGACCGTGAAAGTATGAAATACCCATTTAGGTGTAACTCAGTGTCCATTTTCTGGACACTTCAACACAGTGCTTTTTCAATTTTTCGACAAAAAAGCCACCGAGTGCATTTTGGGTTCATCTTGCGCGTTCAAAAAAGGCACCAAGCACATTTTGTGTTCATCTGACGCGTTCGAAAAAGTCTCGGAGTACATTTTGGGTTCATCTGACGCGTTCAAAAAAGTCTCGGAGTACATTTTGGGTTCATCTGACGCGTTCGAAAAAGTCTCGGAAAGTCGGATCGTAGCCATGT
>JAZUEA010000343.1:0-1628 GCA_045639945.1 Myxococcota bacterium | reverse complement strand
CGCACGCTGGCCGGACCGGTGCGATTCGGCGTTTCATCGCGATACATCGCATCGTTGGTCGCGTACCAAAGCACGTCCTCCACAAACGGCGACGGCCCAGAAGTGACCACTTCGCTGAGCGCGATTTCGCCAGACTCAAGTTCAGCCAGGCGCTCTTCCAAACCTTTCAGGTCAAAACTGTCTAAGCAAGTGCGCCAAGTCTCTGCTGTGATTGGAAAATCTTCGAATTGTGAGACCGATTCCAAAAGTCGTTTGCTGCGTAGGCGCGAGAGCCAAAGCGGTGTTCGTTGGTGAAAACCGGATTTCGGCAAAAGAAGTGCTGTTGACGCACATTCGCGAAAACGAGCTGCAAAATATCCTGTATTTTCAAGACCTTGCTTGAGCCAATCGCGAAGTGGCCGAGTACGAAGCGGTGCAAAGAGCTCTTCAATTTTGAAATCGCCGGGCAAAAGCAAAATCATCGCCTCGTCGTTGTGCGCAATGTCCAGGTTCATGCCAAACGTTTCCTGGAACGCTGCGCGCAGGCAAATTGAGAGCGGCTTTAAAATCTGCGCGCCCCAAAGTGCGTGAAATGCAAGGCGAAATTCGGAATTTTCGTTGTCGCTTGAGCGATTCGTGCTTTCTGGAAATCGTTCAGCCACCACGTGATGGCGGTGTGGCAGCGATACGCCGGTTTTTTGACGCTGCGCCGTTAAATGCGCAACAAGCGCTTGTTGAGCATTCTTTGTAAGATGCGGCAGCTCTGGAGTAATATTTTGTGAGAGTTGAGAATCTAACTCCTCTAAACAGCTGCCGATTTTGTCCATGAGCTCGAAAGGCCGGCCGAATTCGTCGCCTTTCCAAAATACGACAATGCCGCGACCTTGGGCTGGCGTGACAATCACTTCGCGCGGCGTGATTTCTTCGATGTGCCAAGAACTTGTGCCGAATGTGAACGTTTCGCCCAGGCGTCGTTCCCACACAAATTCTTCGTCGAGCTCGCCCAAAATGCCGCCGCTTTTGAGGCGCAAATTGAACAGGCCGCGGTCGGGAATTACGCCGCCTTGCTGGCAGAGTACGAGTTTCATGCCTGGTTTGGCAGAAATCGCGCCGGTCGTGGGGTGAATGAAGAGCCGCGGTCGGAGTTCGCGCAATCGAGTGTCGGCGAATCGACCGGTGAGCATGTTCAAAAGCGAGTCGTAAAGTTCTCGATTAAGAAACCGATAAGATGAAATTTGTCTAATAAAATCAAAGAGTTCGTCTGCTGTCCAACCTGGATTTAACGCTTCAGCTGCAATGATTTGAGCGAGCACATCGAGCGGCGATTGCGGAATATGCAGCGTTTCGAGCGCGCCTTGTTCCATGAGCGGTGCCATCGCGGCGGCATCGCAAAACGCGTGTGCGTGCGTGGGAAACACAACTGCCTGACTTTTGGCTCCAATCCGGTGGCCAGCGCGGCCCATTCGCTGAATGCCCGAAGCAAGCGTGGGTGGCGCGTCCAACAAAATGACTTGGTCCAATTGTCCAATATCTATGCCGAGTTCCAGCGATTTGGTCGCAACCAGCGCACGCAACGCACCCACTTTGAATCGTGCTTCGATGTCCGCTCGAAGTTCTCGCGAAAGAGAACCGTGGTGTGCGTATGCAAT
>JAZUEA010000342.1:0-3050 GCA_045639945.1 Myxococcota bacterium | reverse complement strand
GCGTTGTCTCTTTTTCATACAAAATGAGCGTTCATCTTCTGATAAAACTGTACTTTTATATCAATTCAAACGCATATTTATGTATTCATAACAGTTTATAGAAGTAATATTTCTCACCTAAATTACTCACATCAATGAACTAAAATCTATCTCTTTCACTTTTTGAGTCGTCTGAAAGCTGGTCGTTGCCCCTTAGATGAGACAGCGGAAAAACTCACAAGGTAATAAAACTTGTGAGATCAAGTAAATGGTGCATAATTATTGAGAGACTTTGGATAAGCACAATCCGCGATTTTACTGGTTAATTTCGGATTGAACTTTTGGATTTAGGAGAAAACCATGAAGAAGCTCATCGTTCTCGCTCTCTCTCTCAGCCTTTTCACCGCTTGCGGCAAAAAGGATGACGCCGCTGCTCCTGCTGCCGCTCCTGCTGCCGCTCCTGCCGCCGCTCCCGCTGCTGATGCTCCTGCCGCTGCTCCTGCCGCCGCTCCTGCCGCGAATGGAGAACTTGCAAAATTGCTCGAAGGCATTGAGCTCAACGCAAAAGGCCTGAAGACCTTGTACACTGGCAAGTCTTACCAGGAAATGAATGCTCTTGACCTTTTGCTTTTGACCCACGACAGCGAAGTCGTCCGTAACTACGTTTACAACCGCGCCACGCGTAACCACGACTCCAACGACGAAACGCTGCAAAAGCTCGTTGAGCAGCTCAAGGGCGAGAAGGACAACTCGGTTATCGCTTCTGGTATCCGCAGCCTGATGAACAACTTGAAGGTCAGCGACGATCTCTATGAGTTCGTGAAGACTTCAACCAAGAACGACGACGTTTCCGTTCGTAGCGCTGCTGCCTTCGCTCTCAGCAACGTCAACAACAAGTCCGTCCCTGGTATTTTCGACGAAGCCATTAAACTGCTCGCCGATCCCGAAAAAGACGTTCGCAAGGCCATTTGCAAAGAGCTTCCGCGTTCTGGCAACGAAGCCATCATTCCTGAAATCGTGAAGATCCTCAGCAGCACCGACGATAAAGACCTTGCGATTCACGGCGATTGCCTCGATGGCCTTCTCTCCATGTGGTACAACTGGCCGGGTTTTGAGAGCAACAGCGAAGCCGCTTACAAGGCCACGATGGACTACCTCAAGACCACGCCGCGCTCCAAGAAGATTCCCGCGTGGAATGGCTTGAGCCGCCTCACCCAGGATCACAGCAAGAAGCCCGCTTGGAAGGAAGCTGCCACTTACTTCAACGCTGCTGACCTTGTCGCCGTCATGTCCGACATCGCCAAGGAAGAAGCCGCTGACATCAACGCCCGCAAAGCCGCCGTCAAGTCCATTGGCGTCTTTGGCACGAAGGCCGATCTCGAAGCCCTCAATGGCGCTTTGACCGACAGCAAAGACGCTGACAACGTCAAGAAAGAAATCGAGAAGATCATTTCCAAGATGTGATTAAGCGTAGCTTTTACGCTTTAAGCCGCATTCCCGCTGGGTTTGCGGCTTTTTTGTGCCTGCCGTTTGCCTTGATTGCGAATTCGCACGCAGAATTGCAAGCGCTGCATAAAATTGATGCAATTTTAGACCAGTCAGAAAAACAATACTTTCAGCTTTGCAAAATTCGCAGTGTGTTTGCCAATGCGATGATCACACATGCTTTTGTTGTGGGTTCGCTTTTAACTTTTCGTATTCGTGCACTTTTAAGACTCAACAGATTTAGTTCTAAAACGCAGAGTAAATTTAGGATTATTTTCTGTCACAAATAAAAATTTATAATAATTTCTCTCATCACAAGAGTAACTATAGTTGACATTCTGATCTAACAAAGCAAATCTCCAATTTATATCAATTAACGTCTCTATTATTTATTTGGAAAAAGGCAGATTAGCCGAGTAGTAAACTCATAGATATAAGCAAGTTTGAAGTTAAATCTCACAAACAAGATTTCCGGAATGAACCATGAAACTGATGCTCGCCGCTAGCCTCGTCTTAAGCGTACTCTCACTCGCTGACCACCAAAATTCGAATACCGTTGTTCATCAAACAGCCGCATCATGTCCGAAATACTGCGGAAACGGCTGCAACAATGACGGTTCATGCGCCTGTCCCAGCGACTGCGCATCACAGGGACTTGTGTGTCGCCCAAGCGACGGACGCTGCGCCGCCGATGTTTTCGAAACGGTTTGGGAAACGAAAGCTCTCGATCAAACGATTTCGATTCCGACCAATTTCGCCCAAAAATGCGATTTCGAAATCGATTGGGGAGATGGTAATAAAGAGACTGTTCCTAGCTGTCCAAAAGATAAAAACAATCAGCAGCTTGAGCTGAGTCACAAATATTCATCGCCAGGAAAACATCACATCAAAATCAAAGGAGTTTATGACGGCTGGTCATTTGGAGTTGAGCAATATCCCGAATGTGATAGATTTGATGACTACGAAGAAATCCGACCTAAGAACACGAATCTTTTGAGTGTCGAGTCTTTCGGTTCCGTTGGTTTGGGTTCGTTCGCATTCGCTCATTCAGAAACACTGATCAAAGTCTCATCAAAAGATATTCCTGATGCATCGAAACTGACTTCGCTCAGCGGCATGTTTATTTGCAATCTACAATTCAACGATAAAAACATCACACGTTGGGACACTTCAAACGTCACCGATATGAGTGGCATGTTCCAAAATGCGCAGGCGTTCAACCAACCCATCGGAAATTGGGACACTTCAAACGTTACCAATATGAACTGGATGTTCTTTAATGCGGATGCGTTCAATCAACCCATTGGAAATTGGGACACTTCAAAAGTCACCGATATGACCTGGATGTTCCGTGAAGCGTATGCGTTCGATCAACCCATTGGAAATTGGGACACTTCAAACGTCACTTATATGGGTGGCATGTTCGAGGAAGCGAAGTGGTTCGACCAACCCATCGGAAATTGGGACACTTCAAAAGTCACCGATATGAGCATGATGTTCGGTAATGCGAAGTCGTTCAACCAACCCATCGGAAATTGGGACACTTCAAAAGTCACCGATATGCGCTGGATGTTCGAAAATGCGGA
>JAZUEA010000341.1:0-6956 GCA_045639945.1 Myxococcota bacterium | reverse complement strand
GGATGGTGTAATGTGAAGTTTCGTAATCCGCGGTTTCGCTGCCTTGGCGAAGGTTTCGGATAAAGAACACCGTGACGTTGGCGAACAGAGCAGTGCTGAAGTTGTTTCGTTGAAAGATTTCATTGAGCAAGAGTTCGCCTGCGACCGGTGTTTGATCGCCGCCCATCTCTAACTGGCTGGGCATTTTGCTGGTTTGAAGCGCGGGCAAGCTCCAGTACGTGGTGGCGCCATGGCTGTACGCGTTTGTGTGCTCCAAGTTTCGCTGGGCGAAGGCGCGCAGCTTGGGCATGTGCACCAATGATTTGTCGTATCTGATGGCATCCACGGTGAGGAGGATGAAGTTTTTGGGTGTGTTGATGGTTTTCTCGAACGGCAACCGCGCAACGCTGAATCGGGCTGGGTTCTTCTGCGGGTTGTAGTCCTCGCCGGTGCAGTTCTGATCGATGCCGTCGTTTGGAATGTCGTAGATGCCAGGGCGAATTTGCGGATCACGGTCGTTGCAGTCTTCGCCGCCTAAGATGGTGGCGATGCCGTCGTGGTCGCGGTCAAACGGCTTTTGGAGTGGATTCAAAAGCAGCCCCGTGATGAGCGTGTCGCGAGAGAGCGCGAGCCGTTTCGCAGAGCCCGAGAAGGTGAGCAGCGAGGTTAAAAACGCCAGGGGAATGAAAATCACAAGCGCAATGGTGGTGATCAGCTGCAGCTTTTGAGGGAACTTGTGCGCGTACAGCCGAGCGAGCACGAGCGCCACAATGAAGCAAACGGCCAACCGAGCGGGATTCAAGTTGAGCGTATGAAATTCCGCCTTGACTGCGGGCAGCACAAACAGGCCGACAATCGCGAGCACAATGAAGGCGGTCAACCGGCCAAGCGCGTCTGAAATATCGAGCACTTTCGGGAGCTTGCCTTCGAATCGGCTGAGCAGCTTGGCAATGAACCCGGCCAGCGGCCTTTGAAGCACAAGCGCGAGCGCAACCACCACAAGTGCGACGAATCCGGCCGCCAGACCTTGGTAATACGGTCGGTGGAACTTGGGCGCGACGAACATCACAGTGCGCTGGACCGCGAGCACGAGCGCCACGCCCATGAGCAGTCCGTAAATTCCGCGAGCGGTGGTGAGCGATTTGCTGTGCGGCGCTTCACTGTCTGCGCGATCAGAGCCCATGCCCAAAAGCGCGCCGTCGTACATCATGAGCACGAGCACACCGACAATGAGCGTGGGCAGACCTAATAGACCCAAAATCGCGAGTGCGAGCGACAGCCACTCACCGAACCCGAGATCAAGCGATGTGCGCGCGCACAAACAAATGAGCTCAACCAAACTCAAGGCGAGCGCCGCGAGCGCAGCCGGAAAGGCATAGCGTTTCATGGGATTTCCTGCTTAGGAGAACTTAGGTTTCTTGGGGCACGTCAGGCGTAACGGTGGGCTCTTCTGTGTATTCGCGGACGATCCACTGTTCTGTTTCGGCGTGATAGAAAAGGTAGAGGGCTTGCGAGTGTTCGCCCACGTTCTCGGCCTGAACGTTGAGGGTCTCATCCACTTGAAGCATGCGAATGGCCTGCGTTTCTGCGGCGGTTTCTTGCTTTTTGGCAATCGCGCCGCCAATCGCTGCGCCGGCAATTGCGCCCGCCAGCGCGCCGTTCTTTTTGCCGAACATGGCGCCCAAAATCCCGCCCACAATGCCACCGGCAATCATGGAACCAACGGTGTTCGACGTGGCGCTGGATTTGGTAAAGCGAACGAGATCACCGTGCAATTCGGCGATTAAGCGTGCTTCAGGTGTTTTGATGCGAAATCGATCCGGCGCAATCTGGGTGATTTCGGTCGGCAGCGGATCTTGAAACAACTCAGGCACGGCGGAGCGATCGACGTAGAGAACTTGAGCCTCGGCTTTAAAAGTCTCTAGGGCGTGCACAATGCTTTGGAATGAGAGTGTTGCCATTTCAACCTTCGATGCGAGGAAGTGAGTAGGTCGCACTGGGATCGATGGAGAGTGTTTCACCAGTTGGAAGCGCAACCAATGTCTTTGGGCGTTGGCCAGGTGGTGGCATCAAATCGATGAGCTTGCCTTGGCTTGCTCGACCGGGTGCTTTGGTTGCCAAGTGGAGTGCGCGGGCGAAGTAGCCTTTGCCGTCGGGACCAAACACGACCAGCGTACCGTCTTGGTGTGCGCAGATCACAGCTTCTTCGGGTGAGCTCGGCAGGATGATGCCCAACTTTAGCCACTTGAACTGCTGCTTTGAGGGTTTCCAAAGACCTGCCACAATGGCGCCGCCTGGTCGTCGCTGGTTGTTTTCGTCGAACCGCTCGCCGCGAGCCCAGAGTAAGTAGCCGTAATCTGTGAGTTTTCCACCGCAGAAGGCGTACGTTGCGACGGTGTCGCCGTCCTGAATGGGAATGGCACCAAATGCACTGAGCAGTTCTTCCGGACAACTCCACGAACTGTGATCGGCGCTGAGACGTGCAGCGGGGCGAGCCACGCCATCGTTCATCCAACCTTCACCAATCACGAGCGCGCCGCCGTCCTCAAGCGGTAAGACGGTGGGCGCTTCGATGTCTGCGTAGAGAGCTGGGCCTACAGACCACGAGCGCGCCGCTGGATCGTAGAATTCGGTTGGGCAAAGTGCGTAGCGACCTTGAAGTCCGCCCACGACGAGGATTTTGCCGTTTGACAGCGTGGCTGCGCCGGGCAGACTGCGGCCGTACTTCATGGGCGTGTCTTTGCGCCAGCGATCTTCTTCGTTGTCGTATCGATAGACAGCGCGGTTGTCGCCGGGCCCTTCGCCACCCAACATGATGAGGTCTTTGTCGGCGTGTGCGAGTGCAGGCATTAAACGCGGCAGTCGAAGCGGTTCCATGCTGCGCCAGCCGTATTCCGTAAAGATGTCGCAGTCTTCCGAGAAGTCGGCGTGGTCGAAATCGCTGCGACCTTCAAGGCCGCCCACGAGAAACAGGTTGCTGCCCAGAAAATACGGCGTGCCGCCGGCGTGCGGACGTGGCATTGCAGGCAGCTCTTTCCAGGCGAGCGTGGATAACTGTCCTGTTGCAAAGCGCTTTCGCCAGCTCGACGCGACACTGTGATAGCTCGGATCCCACGGACGAATGTTGGCCAGCAGGGAATCGACGGTTTCCGGCCCGACCAGCGTTGTGGCTGGGCGCAAGATTCGAGCTTCTGCGTCGTGACCTGCTGCGCGAAGTGCCGGCTCTAAAACGGCCGCCAGTTCTTCCACTTGGAGCGGCTTGCCGCTTGCGACTTCTGTCTGTAGACGATCGAACGCCATGAGCGCGGACTCGGTTTCAGTGAGATGTGACTCGAGATCTGCGTAGGCGTGCAGGACCGCTTCGTAGCGCTCGGCGTGGAAATCTCGGTGAGCGAGAATCAGCGCCACGTGCACCGCTTCCGACTCCATGGCATTGAGTGAAAGCTTGATGAAGTCGCTTAATGTTTCAAAGCCTTTACTGGGAAAACGCTGTGTTTTAGGGCCGTTCTGAAACTGCGCCCGACCAAGTTCCGGCTGCACTTCGAGTGAAATGCCACAGGATTCGCCGTCCGCCTCAACGGCTGCCGCTACGATTTGATCATCGTGGTCAGTGTGCAGGTAGATCGAAACGTGGGGACCAAGTTGCGTGGTTTGCTGCGCCATTGTCTGTCATTTCGTGGGCGATTGAATCCGCGAATATCGTTTGTGAGCGCTCTAATGTGAAGCGTGATTTCACAACTTTTGTGGGGGTTGTGCGCTTTTTTTGCGGGAAAGTTGAGTGAATTGGCGAGATGGAACGAATTTCCCGCGAAAGATGTGATTTTGGCGCGATTCGCAAGCGCGTTTTTATGGGATCAACCCTTCATCTTCGGACTTGAGAAAGAGTTCGCTGCCTTCTTGATCGACTTCGATGAGGTAGCGGTGGTTCGCTTCAAAGTGCAGTGTGAGCTTTTGCGTCTTTAGAACGGGGCCGTTTGCTTTGCCAGCACGAACGCGAACGAAGAGCGATTGTTCGCCAGCCTGCGTGGGCTTAAAGCGCGACATGGCGACAGAAAGTGGCATGAATCGGCCGGTTTCGCCCAATTGATATTCCAGAAAGATGCCGGTGCGATGAGCGCGGAAGCGGACTTCGGCGTCTTTGTTTTCGGCGCTGCTTTCAGTCACGACGTTGGTTGTGAGATCGGCGCGATTCGCCCGGCAGTTCGCGATCTTAATGTTGTAACGCTGAGCGGGAAGGAATCCCAAAATGCCCAGTTCGGTGTCGCCTAAAAAGATCGAATACGCGTTGTCTTGGGCGGTGGCTTCGAGTTTTTTTGGCTCGCTCTTTTGGCCCGCCGGAATTTGCACGTTCCAGTCGCCGATTTTGACTGAAGCCTCTGTCTGGCAAAGGTTTTCGACTTCAACTTCAAACGGTGCCGCCGGCGCTTTTGCTGTTTTCTTGGCGGCAACTGCTGATTGAGCGCTCAAAAGCGCGGTGAACAGCAAGAGAGATGTAAGACGCATGTGAATCTCCAAGCAAAGCGCGTGACTTAGTGCGAAATGAATCGTAGCGTCAAGAGCTTGCGAATCATTTCTCTTTTGATTTCTTGGAGTTGAGAGGCTTGTTAGCTTGGTAAGGCTGTCTCACACCTGTGCTGCGAGCGTTCCTGCAGATGAAGTGGAGAAGCTGAGAGGTGGAAGAGGGAATTAGCGGGAGCGAGGCGTGGTGATCCAACCCTTGGCGGAAACGTGCGCTTCGGTGACTTCGTTGTCTTCTTCTTTGTCCCAGAAGGCTTGACCGATCTGCGCTTCGTCCATGCGGCGGGTGCCCGTTTGACGACGCTCAAAGCTTGGCGTGCGCGGTGCGGGCGTGGGCGTTGGCATTAACGGCGCACTCTGCTGTGCACGATGCGAACGCATAACGCGCGGTTGCGGAACCGGCGGAAGCTGGAGGCGCGGTGAAGAGTACTCTGTGCGCGAAGTCATTGTCGGCACTTCGGCGTGCGGCTGAATTTCGGCGGTGGCCTCTTCATTGCGCGGCGCGTACGCTGGCACTGCGGCGCGAGCCGTTTCAACCGGCGCGACGGGCTGAGCGTTCATCGGCTGAACCTGTGGAGCAGGCGCGGGCTGCATGACCTGAACGGGCGCGGGCTGCATGACCTGAACCGGAACCGGAGCAGGCATTGGCATTGCAACAGGTTGAGCTTGGACGTGCGGCTGAACCTGAGCAACCGGCGCCTGAACTTGAACCTGCTGCTTCGGCGACTGCGGGATAGGCAGCGTGAACTGCGAGCTGGTCGTGTAAGCCGACTGAGCTCCCGTGTTGTAAACAGGATTTGAGCCGGTTGTGTAAGAGGTTTGGTTGCTCACCGGCATGCTGGCCGTTGCTTGCATTTGAGCCTGTGCAGGATCGCGCACGAGACCGGTGGCGATGACCGTAACGCGGATCTCGTCGTGCATGTCCGGCTCGATGGCGGTACCGTAAATGAGCGCAACGTCGGGGTGAGCGGTGCTTTCAACCAAAGCCGTGGCCTGGTTGATTTCAGCGAGCGTTAAATCGTCGCCGCCGGTGAAGTTAATGAGAATGCCCGTGGCACCGTTGATGCGTGCCTCTTCGAGGAGCGGAGAGGAAATTGCCTGTTCGATGGCTGGCAACGCACGGTTTTTGCCGCACGCGCGACCGCTGCCCATGAGGGCCAAGCGGCTTTGTGGATCGGTGGAACCGTCGGTGTTGGACATGATTTTACGAACATCGGCGAAGTCGACGTTGATGAGGCCGGGGCGACGAATGAGATCGCTGATGCCCTGGACGGCGTCGAACAAAACCTGGTCGGCCATGGCAAATGCATCCGTCAGCTTCATGTCTGGCGGTGCGATGCTGAGCAAACGCTGGTTCGGAATGACGATGAGCGTGTCGACTTCAGCGGCGAGCGCTTTGATGCCGGCTTCTGCCTGCATGCGGCGAGCACGACCTTCAAAACCGAAAGGCTTGGTCACAACGCCGACGGTCAGAGCGCCCAATTCACGGGCGATGTGCGCAACGACAGGCGCGGCACCTGTTCCGGTTCCACCGCCCATGCCGGCTGTGATGAAGACCATGTTGGCGCCCGAAAGAGCTTGCCGAATAGACTCTTCGGTGTCGAGAGCGGCTAGACGACCAACTTCAGGTGTAGCGCCTGCGCCCAAACCCTTGGTGCGTTCTTTACCGAGCTGAATCTGGCAGGAGGCACTTGAGCATTGCAAAGCCTGCGCATCGGTATTCGCTACGATGAGATCGACATCGCAGAGATTGCCGCGAATCATGGTGTTGACCGCGTTGCCGCCACCACCACCGACGCCGATGACCTTTATATTTGCGTGGGCATTCGGATCAGGGGCGTTGGTGACGCCCACGAACTCGTACTGGAAGATCCCGTCTTGCTTAAAGGATCCCATCTCGGCCATCTGGAACTCCTGCGTTATCGGATCGCATCGAGGAAGGAATTGATGGCGGCATACTAAGAAGCCTTAGCGCATCCTTCAAGCACGAAATTTTAAAAGAAAAAATCTTTATAAATTCTGCTCGGTTAGAAATCGGAATTATTGTTTCCGTTCAAAAATTTGACTTTTTTGATCAAGTTTTTGATCGCTTTTAGGCCGAGACGGAAATTTAAAAGTGTGCGCTCAAAAGATGCCAAAAGTTCGCTTGGGCTTGATGGCGCGACTAAACCAGGCTTCGCTGCGACGTCGTGCACCGCACAAAACCAAGCCGGTGGCCGTTGTGTATCGAGGATTCTTGATAACGTCGATCAAGCCAGACACGCCGTGAAGACCGCCAACGGCAGCAGGCATCTTGAAAATTTGCTGAGCCAATCCAGCCATGCCTTCGAGATTTGCAGTGCCGCCTGTGAGAATGATGCCGCCATCCAAATCCGAAGGAAGCTGTTGAGCGTAAAAGGCATCGCTCAAATCTGAGAGCATTTCGACCAGGCGAGCATCGATGATTTCACAGAGCAAAT
>JAZUEA010000340.1:0-23020 GCA_045639945.1 Myxococcota bacterium | reverse complement strand
CCGGAACCCGCTTCGCCGCCGGAACCCGCTTCGCCGCCGGAACCCGCTTCGCCGTTGCAAGTTTTGCGACAGAAACCGGTGCCCAACGTGCGCATGGTAGAGAAATCGCAATACGTGTCGCAGCTTGCGGGAGCGGTGCAGTCGCCGTTTGCGTCGCATGCTTTCGCGCAGATGTTTTGGCCGTTTACGCTGGTGCAGATTTGGCCATCGGCGCAGTCCACAATGCTGGGATCGCAGGATTGATCTTGTTGCTTGTTGTTTGTGGGTCGGCAGTAAGTTTCATCCCACGATGTGAGGATGCATGCGGTGTCTGAAGCGCAGTCGCCGCCTTCAAGGTTGCAACCCGATGGCGCACAGGCGTTAAACGCAGCGGTGCACTTTTGGTACGCGCAGTTCATGAAATCGTTTGCTTGATAGCAGCGATTCGTCTGCAGGCAAGCCGCGATGTTGTTGAACTTGCTTCGTGCGTTTGCGTCGCCCGCCAAGATGCATTGAACGTTGTTCGGATCTCGCGATTCCGCGAAGCATTCGAGAATGCTGTAGCAATCTTCGGTTCCGATTTCGCTGCCCAAATCGCTTGTGCACGCTCTGTATTCACTTGCGCAATTGGTGGAATAGCAAAGGGAATCGCCGGTTTGCATGGTGCAATCAATGTAGCACTCTTCAAACGCTTGATAGAGCTCGCGAGATGCAGGCGCTGTGTGGTTGTAGCAGCCAACTGTTTCCGTAATGGTGTTGGACGAGTGCTGCAGGCATGTCAAAAAGTCGTGGCAAGAACCGGTTGCACCGCATACTGCGTTGTCGCAAACGCCGTTTGGTTGGCAGGCTTCTGCGCATTGGCAGGTTTGAGCGTTGCAAGTCGGCGTTTCACCCATCGTTTTGTTGATCCAACTAACGTAGGCATCTGCGCGTGTTTGGATCGATGGATCTAAGCAGGGATCTCGAGTTTCGTTGCCGTTGCCAAACGAAGTAATGCCCGCGATTTTCCACTGGCCATTGCGCTGAATAAAGTGCGGGCCGCCAGAATCGCCGCTGCACGAACCGCCGTTTGTGCCTTGCGTGGCAATGTAGGTGTTTTCAACGTGCTTGAGTTTGGTCATCACAGAGCGCTTGATGCCGGCGCCTGTGCCTGTCAAACCGTTGCTCACGCCGTAACCCACCGCAAAAATATCGGCGTTCAGATCGTTCTCGAGCGGTTGCGTGTTGAGCTTGTATGGTTCGATGTCGGTGACTGGCTCGGTCAAGTGCATGAGAGCGACATCGTAGAACGAAATGTACAAGCTGCCGTCGTAGTTTTCGTGCGGAATTAAGCGGTCAACTGCGTGGAACTTGCCATTGGTTGGGCGTTGTCCCCAATCCGAGGTGGGATTCGCATCAGGGCCTGTGTAGAACAAAAAGTTTTCTGGGCCAGGTTGAAAACCAACTCCGGCTTCGAGGTTTGTTACACAGTGTGCAGCGGTCAAAACCCATTGCGGTGCAATGAGTGTGCCGGTGCAAATGGAACCCATGTAGTAATAGCCAAGGTCGAGCGTAAGAGCGCCTACGCCTTCAAAGCCGCTTTCAACTTGGCCGCCCACAATGGCGTATTCGCTGTTAGAAAATGTGAGAGGCTGGTTGGGTGTAAGATCGTTGTCGTTTTGTTCGCACCCATAACAGGCAATCATTGAAAGAGCGAGAAGGGAAAAGATTTTCAAGCGAAATGCACGGTTCATGAGGGAGCCTGTTCAAATCCTGTAATGAATCCCGGTACTGTAGAACAGAGCCATTGGTGGATCAATCTTTGAAAGATGAGTTCTCTGTTTGTAGGATTTGTTTGATAACTTCCGGATTAAAGATGACTTTTGAAGTGAGGACACTCGCCCAAAAAGTCTATTTGGATTGCATGCAGCGAGCAACGTAATGGAAGCAAGTTTTGGCGGTTGGTTTCGCGGAATGCTCGATTTTTAACGACTTAGAGAAACTTCTGCTTTTTCACAAAACTGCAAAGTCGCTGCCAAATCGCGCGCGGCAATTTTTGTGAAAGCATCTTTGAATCGGTGAGCAAGAGTTTGATCGCATCGGTTTGCCAGGTTGGCGGCATCGCTCGTTTGGCAGAATCGGCAGGTTGCAAAAACAAGCTTGCGAGCTTGGCTTGTAACTCTGCGATTTGATTTTGAATTTTGAAATCGTGCTCAAAAAAATGAAGTTCGTGCAGACGGCGTTGCACAACAATTGCGGCGGCTTCTAACTGAGATTCTTTGAAAAGTGCTCTCATTTTTGAGCGTTCTGAATCTGTGCATGCTTTGAGCGAGAGCGCCAAATCCACCATATCTAATAGATCTGTCTCAAACGCATCTTTTGCGCGATGTGCGATTTGCAAAAGCACGCGATCGGTGGAGCTTGGAAACGCGAACTCTCCGGATTTTTGAGAACGCGCGTAAAGCTCGCTGCCACTTAAGAATTTTGGCGGATTTGGAAATGGATCCAGGTGAAGTTCAAAAAGCTGGCCTTCAATCAAAAAGCCCAAGCTGTATGGTTTTTCGCCTGGCAAATGAGCCTGCTCGGGCTTTCGAATTTCGCTCGCGTGCGCCTGAAGTGCAGAGCGGACGAGTTCAAATTTTCCTGGCGGCGCAATGAAATCGAGGTCGTCAGAATGTCGTGCGCCTGGATCTCGATAGAGATTTTCGATGAGATCGCCGCCTTTAAAAATGAGAGGTGGATCTTCGCAAGGCCAGTAACGACAAAGAATTTCGGCTCTTAATAAATTTTGAGCTGCATTTTGCTGCCACGCTGCGAGCGCGAGCGCTTCATCAAAATCGCTCATTTGTGGATGGATGTGGTAGAGGAGCCCGCAATTTCGGTGATAAGTGGCGACTTCGCTGATGCCTTGCGGCATTTGTGCAATCGGCTCGTTTTGAAGCCAATTTCGGAGCAGCGCAATGAGTTGCGTTTTGAGTGTCGATTTCTTCGTCATTTGGACGCGCACTTTAATCGCTGTTTTTGATTTGAGCTAGGGAGGCTGCAATGGAAATGACTTGGTCTTTAGCGCTGAAATCTCGGTTGGATGCGCACTCGGCTCGTGTCGGTGTAATTGGTTTGGGTTATGTGGGATTGCCGCTTGCGGTCGCGTTTGCACAGTGCGGTTTTCACGTGACGGGCTTCGATGTTTCTGCCGAAAAAGTGAAATCGCTTTGTGATGGAAAATCGTACATCACCGATATTCCTAGCGAAATTCTTGCGCCTCTTGTTGAAAATGGCTCATTTGAAGCGACGCTGGATTTTTCGAAATTGGCTGAAATGGATGCGGTTTCGATCGCTGTGCCCACGCCGCTTCGAAAAACGCGCACGCCGGATTTGTCCTACATCGTCGATGCAGTGAATTCGGTGGTTCAGTTTTTGCGACCGGGTCAGTTGATTGTGCTCGAAAGCACCACGTATCCGGGCACGACCATTGAAGTTGTGCAGCCAGCGCTTGAGGCATCTGGCCTGAAAGTTGGAAAAGATTTCGCACTCGCGTTCAGTCCGGAGCGCATCGATCCTGGCAATGCCCACTTTGGTTTGAACAACACGCCCAAAGTTGTCGGCGGCGTGACGCCCATGTGCACGGAACTTTGCTCAGCGCTTTACGGCGCGATTACGAAAGTGGTGCCTGTTTCGTCACCCACCGCGGCAGAAATGGTGAAGCTGCTCGAAAATACGTTCCGCGCGGTTAATATCGGATTGGTCAATGAATTCGCGCTGATTGCGGCCAAGCTCAATTTGGATGTTTGGGAACTCATTGAAGCGGCATCTACGAAACCTTTTGGATTTATGCCGTTTTATCCGGGACCTGGCTTGGGCGGTCACTGCTTGCCCATCGATCCGCATTATTTGAGTTGGAAATTGCGCACGCTCAATTACCGCACGCGTTTTATTGAACTCGCGGATGACATTAACACGGCAATGCCGCGCTACGTGGCTGATCGCGTGGCGTATGCGCTCAATTTGGATTCAAAAGCGGTTCGCGGTTCGCGCGTGCTCTGTTTAGGCGTGGCGTACAAAGCAAACATTACAGATTGGCGCGAATCGCCGGCCCTGCCGCTCATTGAAGATTTGCAGGCGCGCGGCGCATTGGTTGACTACCAAGATAATTTTGTGCCGAAAATTCACTTGTCGAACGGCGAGTACATGGAATCGATCCCGTACGAGCCTGAAAATTTTGGCGATTATGACTGCATCGTGATGGTGACAGCTCATAAGTACTTTGAATCTAAAGATTTTTCTCTCGCTCGCCGCATCGTAGATTCGCGCAACGCACTTCGTGATGTCGATCGCAGCAAGGTGGTTTCCTTCTAATGGAGAAGGATTTTTTTTCTCAGTGGTTCACCGTCCTTTGGCGTCGCAAAGGCGTGATCATCCTGTTTTTGGCGCTGGTTTTGGTGGCAACCGTGTTTTTTACGCGTCGCCAAACGCCCATTTACGAGGCTCAAACCAAGATCATCATTGAACTCGAAGCGCCGAAATACATGCCGTACGCCGGAAATGAGGTCGTGTCTCTGGGGGCAGGTCGCGCCTGGGATTCGACGGAATTTTTGGAAACGCAGTACCGAATTATTAAAAGTCGAAAAGTGGCGGCGGTCGTTGCTTCTTCAAATTTGCCGCTACCACCGGCCTACGCCAAAAAATTGGGCCGCGAAACTCTGCGCTTAGATCAGGATCATAATTTCTTAGGCATTGATAAGATTGAGGATCCTGAACAGCGCGAGCAGGCGTTTGCGAATGCGTCGGCGGTTGATCGCATTTTGGCGGGCTTGAGTGTGGAACCGGTCGCAAAGAGCCGCGTGGTTTACATCAATTTCCGTGACAGTGATCCAATGCGGGCGCAGCTCATCGCGGATGCTGTGGCACGTGCCTACATCGAGCAAAACTTGCAAAGCAAAGATGTAGCAGTTGCACACGCGGTTGAGTGGTTGACGCAAAAACAGGCCGAGTTGGGCGCGCAGCTTCAAAACGACGAACAAGCGCTGCTCGATTTTAAGCGTGAGCACGGCATCTTGTCGGATTTGAACGATCGCCAAGCGCTGCTCGGCCATGATTTACAAGATGCGTCGCGGCAATTGCGCCAGGCGCGTCGAGAAGTGGCTCATCAAAAAACGGTTGTGCAGTCGCTGAAGCGCTTGGATTTAAACGCGCTTGAAACCAGCGTTGAATCGATCGTTGAAAACAGCCTCATTCAGCGCCTGAAAGAGCGACTCATCGTGCTTGAAAACGAGCGCACCGATCTTTTGCGTCGCTACCTTGAAAAACACCCAGATGTTGAAGCGCAGGATCAAAAAATTGATCGCGTTCGCACGCTGTTAAAACGAGAAGTTGAAGGATTACGAGCACTTGAAGAACGCGCGTTGGCCGCAGCCGAAGACAATGTGCACGCACAAGAAAACGAAGTTTCCAACCTCGAAAGTGAAGCGCGCGATTTACACGATTTAGAATTGAAATATCGCCAGCTGAGCGGCGCGCTGGAATCGACCAAGGTTTTGTACGACCAAATGCAGCTTCGTTTGAAAGAAGCTGAGTTGCAGGCTCAAACCAAAGCAAACAACGTAAGTGTGCTTGATTCAGCGCTTTTACCGGTTTTTCCGGTTTCACCGCGTCTCATGCTCAACTTGTTTGTGGGTCTACTTTTGGGGCTCATTGGTGGCATTGGGCTTGCGTTTTTGGCTGAGCGTTTGGATTCCACGGTCAACACGCAAGAGCAAATTGAAGAGCTTTTTGGCTGGAGCTTGCTGGGCCTGGTTTCCACGACCAAGAATGAGCGCTCACGTGATGGTGCCAAGTTAAATCTTGTGCCAGAGCGCTGTGTGCTTGAGGCGCCCAGTTCCACAGTGGCCGAGCAAATGCGTGCGCTGCGAACCAATTTGCTGTTTTTGCTGCCTTCTAAATCAGAAGATTCTAATGATTCTCTGATGTTAGATGCGGAACAAGCTTCGTTGCGTGTTTCTGGTTCGCTGCTTGTAACGAGCGCGCTCGCGTCTGATGGCAAGACGATGGTCAGTTCAAACTTGGCTGCGGTGATGGCTTTGGGTGGCAGTCGAGTGCTGCTCATCGATGCTGATTTGCGTCGCTCTCGATTGCTCAAAGTTTTTAAACCGGGCGGTTCTGTTCGAAATGATTACGGTTTTTCGGATTATCTGATCGATTTAAAGGTTAAGCGCGACATTGATGTAAATGATTACGTCAAGCACGTTGAAATGGAATCTGAAGGCTGTTTGGATGTGTTGACTGCTGGTCGACAAATTCAAAACCCTGCGGAATTATTGCAAAGTCAAGCTTTCGTTGAGGCTTTTGAGCGCTTCCAAAAAGCGTATGACTTGGTGATTTTCGACTCGCCGCCGATTTGCGCCATCAGCGACGCGCTCATCATTGCGCAGCGCGTTTTGGGCACTTTGCTCGTGGTTCGCGCAGAAAAAACCGACCGCAGCGCTTTGCACTTTGCGCAACATGCACTTGGCGGCGTGAACGCTCGCGTTTTTGGCGTGGCGCTCAACGACGTGAACTTCGAAAAATCCCGTTATGCCAAGGGATATTACGGTGGCTACGGCTACTATCACCACTCCTACGCTTACCGCGCCGACAGCGAACACACAGGTAAAAGCGTCTCATGACTCTGCTCGCATGCTATCCGTTCCCTGATGTCTATCGCGACCGTGTGCTCATGCTGTCTCATGTGGCGCGTGAGCTCGGTCCTGTTGAAGTGCTTGTTGCACGAACTCCCAAAGATGAAGCGGTAAAAGCTTTAAATTCAAAGCATTTTCAACTTACGCAGCTGCCGGCGAGTGGTGGTGTGCCACTTCATTTTGCATGTCGCTCTGCAGTTCGTGATCGACTCAAAAAAACTAAGGCGAATGATAAAATTCGCTTGTGCCACGGAAGTTTAGGTTTCTTTACGCTTGCGTTTGCAACGCTTCAGCCTGAGTTCGAAGGTGTGACGCGCATCGGCGGTTCGTTTGCGTCGAGTTACGATCTTTTCACAGATGCGCGATTGGGATTGGTCGATCGCCGTACCACGCCGCAGCGATTTCGGCTGTTTGTTCAGGAGCGACTCGAAGCGCACTGCTCTGAAGCATTTACGGTTTTTGGTGAAGGCCACATTGCGCCGCTTGCGCAAGCGTATGGCGTGTCCCCTGAAAAAATCGCAAGTGTTCCAAATTGCGTTGATAACACGAGATTTGCGCCGTTTCAGACTCGACTTCGAACACCTGAAAAACGGCTCAAACTTTTGTTTGTGGGCCGACTTTGTCGCGAAAAAGGTCTTTTGGAGCTTTTGCAGGCGCTTTTGTTGTCGCCCGATGTTGAAGTCACGCTTGTGGGTTCGGCAGATGCATTTGGTCGTGCTTGTTTGGCTGATTTTGCGCCCAAATTGCAGGATCGCTTGCACCTGGTTGGGCCTGTTGACCGAACCAGACTGCCCGAATTCTTTGTGAATTTCGACGCTCTTGTTTTACCTGCCCATCGCGAAGGTTCGCCTCGTGCAGTGATTGAAGCCATGTTATGTGGTTTGCCGGTGCTTGCGAGTAATTTGCCAGGAACTCAAATGTTATCGGGAACTTCTGGCGATTTAATTACTCTTTTTGAGCGTGCGAATATCTCCGCTCTTGTGAATGTGTGGTCGAAATTTGCAGCAGAGTCGCTTGAAGTTCGCTCGGAAAGAGCGGCTGCTGCGCGCGCATTTGCACTGCAACACCACACGCCAGAAACAGCTGCGCGTGTATGGAGCGAATTTTATTCGAGATTTCTGAACTAATCGTTCAGCCGGCGAGCCAAATGAGCGGCTTTGACGTGATTCTCGCGTTTTTGAGCCAGCTTGAGTGCTGCTTCTAAATGACGCTTGTCGTGGTCGAGTCCGTAAGCGCTGTCAAACAGTGCAAAGGCCTGCTCATCGTTGCCTTGTGAAGCCTGGAATTCAGCTTGGCGATGTAATGCGTCGGCTCCTTTTTGTCGATCGCTTCCGACTAATTTCCAAAGTTTGTCGAGCGCCCGAGCTGCTATTTCTGGTTCTGTCTTTTGTGCTAACTTCGCGATTTGCTTGAGAATTTCAGGAGAATTCGACGTTTCGAGCGCTTCCAATTCTTGGTGAAGCGCCTGCTTTTCTTCTCGCAGGGCGTAGAGCTTTGCGAGTGCAAGATGGCCGTGATCCAGCGCAAAAGCTGTGGGCGGATTGCTGGATAAAATCTCATCTGCTGAACGTTCTACACATTTGAAATCATTCAGCAAAAAGCAAAACTCAATTTCAAACGAGCGGACAGTTGGTTCGTTCTGAAATGCCTGGGGCAATTTTTCAAAAAGTAGTTTTGCAAAAGCGGGGCGTTGTTGGCGCAAGAGCCGAGCAATCAATCGCTCTGCTGTTTTTGAGGAATGGCTGGCGAGAATTGCTAAATGCGCTTCATCATTAAAGAAATTGAGAGCTTCATCTAGAATCTGCGTCTCATTCCAAGGTTGGTGTTCAAGCGCTTTTACATACGCGAGAGCTGCTTTTTGCTTGTGATTTCGCTGTAGTTCTAAGTGTGCCTGCAATCGATCCACACGTGCATCCTGTGGCATGAGCAGCCGCGCGCGCTCTAACCAAGCTTGTCTCAACGAAAAATCGCCATTTTGCTGTTCCAATGCTGACGCAACGGAAATCGCAACCAATCCATCGGCGGGATAACGCTGCGAAGCCAATTTCGCTTTTTTTTCAATGAGTTGACTCGATTCATGAGCAAGTGCTTTTCGCGGATCACTCAGCGCGCCGTAAATGGATGTTGCTGTCACAACCAGCGCGAGAGCGGCAATTGCGACAATCGATAATTTCGTAAAATAATTGGGTTTTTCAACGACTTGAGAGTTTCGTGACTCGTTGAGACGGCGAATCCAAATGCCTGCACCCAGCGCACAAGGCAGCGAAATCGCAGGTGTTTCGAGCGCGAAGTTTGCAAAGTCACAAAGCAACACAACACAAAGCCCGAAAAAAACTCCAACTGCCGAAGCGTGAAGCGTTTTTCGTCGTGCGCGATGCACGAAACCGTAAAGGGCGAGCCAAATTGCGGCGACACAAGCGAGCAAACCGCCCAGCACGCCCAATTCACAAAAAAGCTGCGCCAAAATATTTTCGGGATGCGTAAACGTGCCGTTTACCGCCAGCGTTTGATAGTGCGGATAAACGGTGATGAAACTGCCGCGACCGCTTCCAAATGCAATGAAATCAAGAAGATAGCTCCCTAGAGGTGTCCAGCCTTGGAATTTAATCTCATCTTCAAGTCGAAAATGGGCGATCGAGGCGAAAAGCGCTTTGGTTTTGGGCGCAAACACGAGCGCTGCTGCGAGAATCAAAATGCCAACACCGACCAGGATGAATGCATGTTGCAACATTCTGTGGCGAGTTGAGCGGCTCACGGTTTGTTTGCGAAGTTGCTGAATCGCGCGTGCGAACGTGACGACCAAGTAGCCAACGGAAAGTGCAAGCAAACCGCAAAGTCCGCCGCGAGAGCCGGTTGCAATCACACCGACAGCGCAAAGAATTGTGCAAAGAACTGTGAAAATTTTAGGTTTTTTGGCGCGATGTTCGTTTGCCTGAATGCTCAGACCGACTCCAACACCCACACCTAAAAGCAAAAAGCTGGAAGCGTGGTTGGAATTGATAAAAGTTGTGTAAAATCCGCGAGTTGTAAGCTCTCGCCCTAAAAAGAAAAGCCGACTGGGTTGAAGCAAAAAATGTGCAAATCCGCAGAGGCTCACGAAAGCAGCAGAACCTAAAAAGCCATATAAAATCGAGCGACTTTCGTCTTGAGAGCGTGTGGCACCAACCCAAATCAGGAGCGCAAACGTGAGTTGGTGCAGTGCGGCGGTTGAAGTCGCGAAGACGTCCATCGAGAGCGAGCCGCCGCTTGGGTCGCCTGTGTTGGGTGCGTTGAGTGCAAGTCCGTGCAACAGGGCTGCACGCGGCGAGACGAGATTCAGCAAAAATGCAGGCAGCGGGCAGAGTTGCAGCAATACAAAAAAGGCAAGCGCGAAAAACAAATAGATGGGAACGCTCGGCCGATTTTTGCTTGTTTTTAAAAGAGTGTAACTCGCGAGAATAAAAGAGAAAAAGCAGATTCCAATGCGAAACGGAAGTGCCACACCACCCATTGCGAGTGGCATGGCAAAAATAAGGCTAATCCAAAGGTAAGTATTGAAATTGATAGGATTTTTCATGCGCAGTAGCGCGTGATTAATCGTGAGAGTTGGAATTGGCGTTGTTTGCAGGAGTTGTGTTGTTCGCGCGCGGTCCTTCGAGGCGGAGTTGGCCTTCGAAGCGCTCGGAGCGATCGCCGTGTTGATCCATGAGGACGTCGCGCTCAAGCGGTGCGTAGCAGTGCGCACGCGAAACCAAATCGTTCGAGACGGTGCCGTCGAAGGCGTAAATTTCGACGCGAACACCACGAGCGGCCAAGTAGTCGGCCACGTCGGTCAAGCTGCCGTCACCACTCACGATGGCAATGGTGTCGACCTTATCGGCGAGTTCAGCGGCAGCGAGTGCAATGCCCACATCCCAATTTGCACGAACCGTGCCATCCACGCGGCGGCGGCCGGTGCGGATGCGGGATTCAAACCCAACAATATCAAGAGCTTCGATGAACGGACTCACGTCGACGTCTTCGGCGCGAACCACGAATGCAATGGCACGAATGAGCGCGCGATCGCCAACAACGCGATTCAAAAGACGGCGGTAGTCAATGCGGCCTCCAAATTGCGCGCGGGCGCAGTGATACAGGTTAGCCGTGTCGACCAAAATGGCGAGTCTTTGGGCGGCGAATAATCCTGCCATAATAAATCTCCACAAAAGGAATCGTCTCGAAAGACAGATACAAATGGCGTTTCGAAAAACTGCGAAACGTCGATGAACGGTCGCTTTAAAACAGCGTGAAAGCTTTTTACGCTGTTTTGATTCTCGTGTGGAGATTTCATGAACGAGTTTTCAAATCCCTGATGGTTTGATCTCTATTTTTTTACAAGGTCTGTTAGATTTTTGAGAACACACATGTTTTTTATGCTTTTTTACTGAGATTGCTCGGTAGAATGGGCCTTTTCGTTTCAGATAGTGTACTCTACGCGCGCCATGCGTGGAGCGAATGAAGAATGAGTGGGTCACAGAGGAAGCTTGAAGGTCGCAGTTCATCTGGGCCTGCTTCAGTACTCATCGTTGATGATGAGTTGGTGATCCGCGAAATCCTTATGGATTTTTTGGCTCACGAAGGTTACCGCGTCTTAACAGCGGACAGTGGCCATTCTGCGCTGACCATTTTGGAGCGCGATCGCGTCGATTTGGTGCTCACTGATTTATGCATGCCCGACATGGACGGCATTGAGCTCCTATCGAAAATTCGTGAATATTATCCGCATGTTGTGACCATGATCATGACAGGTCATGGTTCTATCGAAACTGCAACGCGGGCCATGCGATTGGGCGCTTTTGACTTTGTCCAAAAGCCGTTCAAAGTGGACGAAGTTATTCTCAACGTTCAGCGCGGTTTGGAGCAGCAACGACTTCGCAGCGAAAACATCGAATTGCGCGGTGCGCTCTCGCTTTACGAGTTGGTCGCACATTTGAGTGGTGGCACTGAACTCGAGCCAACGCTTCGTTTAGTGGCCGAAACCATTCACGATCAAACGCACGCTGATACGGTCGATTTGTTGATTTTTCCGCGTGATGACGAGCATTTTGAAGGTGTCAGTCTCGGTGGAACTCCGCTGAGCGAGTCGGATCTCACCGATCGCGCGCGAGAATTGACCGAAGCGGTTTTGGCTGAAGATGCGCGGGTTTTTCACTTTTTAAAGGATTCTCCACGCACGCATCAGGTCACGTCTTTGCTCATCATGCCCATGATTCAGCAGGATAAGCGCTTGGGCTTGGTGATCGCTACGCGCGAAGGCCATTCGTTTTTGGAACGAGACCGCAAACTCCTCACGATTGTTGTGGATCGCGCTGCTGTGGCGGTTCAAAACGCACAGCTTTTTGAATTGCTGGAACGCAGCTTTCGGCACACGGTTGAGGCGTTGGTCACGGCGCTTGAAGAAAAAGATCGCTACACCGCAGGTCACTCTGAGCGCGTGGCGATGTATGCTCGTATCACCGCGCAAGAATTGGGACTTTCAAAAGAGCAGGCTGAGCTTATTTATCAAGCAGGCCGCTTACACGACATCGGAAAACTCACAATTCGCTCGGACGAACTGAACAAGCCGACCTCGCTCACGCCAGAAGAAGTACGCCGTTTCAAAATGCACCCTGTTTATGGCGAAGAGCTTTTGGGTGCGATTCCCACTTTTAAAGCGCTGTTGCCGGGCATTGGCGGACACCACGAAAACTTCGATGGAACCGGTTATCCGCGCGGTTTGAAGGGATACGACATTCCGCTGATGGCGCGCATCATGGCTGTGGCTGACGCATACGACGCCATTACTTCACACCGTGCTTATCGCTCGGCACTGCCGCATTCTTGGGCGGTGACTGAGCTTCGCGCCTGTGCCGGAACGCAATTTGATCCTGATATTGTTGAGGCTTTCTTAAAAGCAATCGTCAAGTGGCGCATTGAGAGGCAAGAAGCCGGCGCCGAATACCCCGCCTAAATTCGTAACCAATTAAAATTAAATAGATTTCCAAAGATTTTAACCCTGCCTTGTAAATCGCGGGCGAGGTGGAATGAAACTCATTTTAAGTGGTGCGTAAGTAGTTGATTTTTAAGCGGATTTTAGGTTTGAGAGTCGTTTGAAACGCCTTGACTATTAATACTTTTAGGCGTAGGGTCCTCGGACTTTTCCCTTTGCAGGCGAGACAATGAGTGACAAGCGACCGATCCCGGTAAATATCGTCGACGAAATGCGCGAAGCGATGCTTGCTTACGCCATGTCGGTGATCATCGGACGTGCGTTGCCCGACGTTCGTGACGGATTAAAGCCGGTTCAGCGCCGCGTGCTTTATTCCATGCACGAGCTCAAGAACAACTGGAACGGGCCTTACAAAAAATCAGCGCGCGTGGTGGGTGACTGTATCGGTAAATACCACCCACACGGCGATGCGGCTGTTTACGATACGCTGGCGCGCATGGCGCAGGACTTTTCGCTGCGTTATTTGCTAGTCGACGGCCAAGGAAACTTCGGTTCAGTCGATGGCGATCCGCCGGCGGCCATGCGTTACACCGAAGTTCGTATGGCGCGTTTGGCGCATCAGCTGCTCGCGGATCTTGAAAAAGAAACCGTGGACTTCATGCCGAACTACGATGAGTCTTCGGTTGAGCCGTCGGTACTGCCCACTAAGATCCCGAATTTGTTGGTAAATGGCTCGCAAGGTATTGCGGTTGGTATGGCGACCAACATTCCTCCGCACAACCTGGGCGAAGTCATTAACGCGTGCGTGGCGCTTATCGACGATCCGACATTGTCGCTTGCGCAGTTGATGCACTACGTGCCCGGCCCCGATTTTCCGACCGGCGGCATGATTTTGGGCAGCGAAGGCATTCGCAAAGCCTACGAAACCGGTCGCGGCGCGCTCACTCTTCGTGCGGTCACCAACATCGAAGACATGGGCAACGGTCGTGAGCGTATCGTTGTCACCGAGTTGCCGTATCAGGTGAACAAGGCTGCGTTGCTCGAAAAAATCGCGTCATTGGTGCACGACAAAGTCATCGAAGGCATCAGCGAATTGCGCGATGAGAGCGACCGCCACGGCATGCGCATGGTCATTGAGCTTCGTCGCGATGCTCAATCCGCCGTCATTTTGAACCAGCTTTTTAAGCTCACGCCTTTGCAGACCAGCTTTGGCATTAACAACGTAGCCATCGTTCACGGTGAGCCGCGTTTGTTGTCGCTCAAAGAAATGCTCCTCGCGTTTGTGGATCACCGCAAAGACGTGACGTTGCGCCGCTGCAAATTCGAACTTCGCAAGTTCCGTGAGCGTGAGCACATTCTCGATGGTTTCCGCATCGCCCTCGATTTCATCGATCAGGTGATCACCATCATTCGCCAGAGCCAAAATATTGAAATTGCTCGCAATGCGTTGATGTCATCGTTCGGACTCAGCGACATTCAAGCGCAGGCAATTTTGGATATGCGCCTGTCGCGACTCACCGGCATGGAGCGCGAAAAAGTGCTCGCCGAGTTGGCCGACGTTCGCGCTGAAATTGAGCGCCTTGAAGCAATTCTCGCGTCTGAAGCGTTGCTCCTCAATTTGATCAAGTCGGAACTCTTTGAAGTGAAAGACAGTTTCGGCGATGCGCGGCGCTCGCAATTGGCTGGCGCATTAGAGGGCGAGCTCGAAGACGAAGATTTGATTCCGGTGGAAGATGTAGTCGTGACCGTGACTCACGAAGGCTACATCAAGCGCGTGTCGATCAACGAATACCGCGTCCAAGGTCGTGGCGGCCGCGGCAAAGCCGGCATGACCACCAAGGAAGAGGATTACGTCGAGCACTTGTTCGTCGCATCCAGCCACGATCACATGCTGTTCTTCACAAACACCGGCCGAGTGTACGTGAAGCGCGTGTTCACGTTGCCGCAGGGAACTCGCCAGTCCAAAGGCAAGCCCATTGTTAACGTGTTGGAGCTCGACGAAGGCGAAAAGCTGGCAATGGTTTTGCCGGTTTCCTCGTTCGGCAATTCCACTGACGCCGACGACAGCAAGGATCTCGTTGAAACCGAATTCGTCGAAGAGGGCGAAGGCGGCGAAACTGTCGAAAATAACACCAAAGACAAGGGACCGTTCTTGGTCTTTGCGACGGCGCGCGGCGTTGTGAAAAAGACGGCGTTGTCGCAATTCGCCAAGGTTCGCGCAAAGGGCATCATTGCGATTTTGCTGCGCGAAGACGACCGCCTCATTTCGGTGCGTCAGACTTCTGGCAACGATCAGATCGTGCTCGCCTCCAAGAACGGCAAGGCAATTCGCTTCAACGAGTCCGAAGTTCGCGCGCAAGGTCGTTCGTCTTCCGGCGTGAAGGGCATGAGCCTTGAACTTGACGATGAAGTGGTCAGCTGCGTAACCATCGCGCCCGAAGAGCTTGAAACTGCAAAGCTTTTCGCGTGCAGCGCCAACGGCTACGGTAAATACTCAGCGGTGGATCTCTATCGCTTGTCGCACCGTGGCGGTAAAGGCGTGGCCAACATCGCTGTGAACGACCGAAATGGTCAAGTGGTCAGTGTTTTCCGCGTCGACAACGAATCTGATCAGTACCTCATCGTCACCGATGGCGGCACGATTATTCGTGGTTGTGTGTCTTCGGTCCGTGAAACTGGTCGCGCGGCGCAAGGCGTGCGTTTGATCAAGTTGAGCGACAACGAGCAAGTGGTTTCGGTGGCGCGCTACGTTGAAAACGATGCGGGCGAAGAAAGCGCTGAAAACGGTGAAAACGCGTCCGTGCCGATGCGCGAAGTCATCGCAACGCTGAACAGTGACGATGAGCCGTTGCCGTACCAAAACGATCCGAACGCTGCGTCCAAGGTTCAAGCTTGGGCCGATTCGGAATTGGCGCACAACGACCAAGAACACAGCGATCCGTTCGACGGCGATAACGACACCGACGATTCCAGCAACGAGGAATAAGCAGTGAGCGACAAGCCCGAAGTTCAAAAGACAGAAGCTGAAAGCTGCTCTCCGCGCGAAGAAAAAATTCGCGCACGTTGGCGCGGTGTTCGTGCTGCGCGCGTTGCAAGTATCGGCTTGGAAATGGGCATTTGTGTCGCCATTGGCTACTTCATCGGTCACTACTTGGGTGAGCGATTCGATGTTGAGCCGTGGGGCACCGTCAACGGCACGCTTTTGGGCTGCTTGGCGGGCGCGAGCGCGCTTTATCGCATTTACAAGCAAAACCAAAAAGAACAAGACGATGACGTCGCGAACAAAAAAATCGCGAAGTCGGCTGAAAATAAAGAGTAATCCCTCAATAAGGGTCGTTAATGAACGATTCGGTCGAGCCATCTGCTGCGCCTGAAAACGCTGCATCAATGGTTGAGTCTTTTGTGGACGCTCGCTTTCTTAAACGAGTGTTTGTGCTAGGGCTCACTTTGAGTGTGTTGGGTTGTCTTGCCGTGGCCTTGACGCATCGCTCTGGACTTGGCTCGTTTGCGCTTGGGTGTGTTTTTAGTGCTGCAAATCTTTGGGTTTGTACGCAGTTAACTCGGATTCTTGAAAAAGGCGTTACGCGACGTCCGTTGATCTTGCTTGGCACAAAATCGCTTTTTGTGCTGCTTTTGATATCGGCGTCGCTTTTTCTTTTGCCGCTTGAGATTGTTTGGTTTGCGATTGGGTTGTCTGTCACGATGTTATCGATTGTGTGCGCGTCTCTTGTTCACATCTTACGCGCGCAGTTAAACCCATCATCGAAACCTGCTGAAATCACAACAGAATCTCATCAAAATTTCGCCGGAGGCCAGCATGGGTGAACATGAAACTTGGTTTCACTTGCTGCCAGGTGTTCGCAGCATCGAGGCTTATTTAACCGACCAGTTTGGTCCGGGTGTTGTGTTTAGCACGCCCACCACGAGCATTACGCACATTTTGATGGCGTTGTTTGTGCTGTTGATCTGCGTTGCGCTTGGGTTGAGCTATCGCTCACAAGTCAAAAAAGCGGGAGAAAACGCAGTCATTCCAGCGAGAAAGTTCGGCGTCCGCGCGGCTGTGGATTGGCTTGCCAATTACTTGTTGGACATGATGTCAGGTGTCATGGGCCGCGAAGCTGCGATCAAGTTTTTGCCTCTCGTTGGCGGACTTGGCTGTTTTATTTTGATTTCTAACTTTTCTGGGTTGTTGCCCGGTTTTTCACCAAGCACAAGTGTGCTCGAGACCACATTCGCTGCCGCAATCGTTGTGTTTTTGGCAACTCACTTTTATGGCTTCAAGCGCCATGGATTTATTGGTTACATCAAAGAGATGATGGGACCGATTTGGTGGCTTGGACCGCTGTTTTTGGCGATTGAGCTCGTGAGCCACGTGGCGCGTCCGCTCAGCTTGGGACTTCGTCTCATGGGTAACATGGTCGGCGATCACATGGTACTCGCGGTCTTCCTCAGTTTGATCCCAATTTTGATTCCAATCCCAATCATCTTGCTTGGGATGATCGTTTGTATTGTGCAAACGCTGGTGTTTTGTCTTTTGAGTACGGTCTACATCGCCCTCGCGATCGAGGAAGAGTAGAATCCACCGCTTTTACAGCGCTCACAGGAGTTGAACATGAACTTGAAGTCTTTGATTCCCTTTACTGCTGCTTCAGTTACGGCTCTGCCGGCGTTCGCTGAAGAAGCAGCCGAACTCGCTGAAAAAACAGCCGAACAGGCTATCAGCTTTAACAACGCGCTTTTTGCGTTTGCAGTCGCCGGTTGCATCGCTTTGCCGGCTTGTTTCGGTGCATTGGCGATGTCCAGGGCTGCTGCCGCCGCGCTTGAAGGTATTGCTCGCAACCCGGGCGCTCAGAAGCAGCTTTTCACGCCAATGATTCTTGCATTCGCCTTGATCGAGTCTCTCGTCATCTACGCGTTGCTCATCACCTTCATCTTGAGCAACAAGCTCTAATTGCTGCTCAAAAATCCTGTCATTCTCATTCTTTAATTAAATCAAAGAGTTATCCGAGCCAAAGCGTGAGGAGCGTGAATAAGCGCCCTGTCACAGCTTCGCCCAAAAAGAGGGCTTCTAAAGCGGCTAAGCTAAGGAATGGACCGAAGGGGATAGCTGTGTGCGTGTGTGCGTTTTCTGGCGTGGTTTCGCCAAATCGCGCATCCAATTCTTCGGTTGTCATGGTGAGGCCGGATTTCTTACCAGTCACGCCGTGATAAATGCGCGTGATTGCGAATGCCAAAAGTGACTGCGCAGCGGCGGCAAAGAGAATGAACGGCAATGGTTTCCAGCCTAAGAATGCGAGAATCATTGCCAAAAATTTGATGTCGCCTTGGCCTAAAGCTTCGCGATGGTAGAGCAGGCGACCCAAAAGCGCGACCATTCCCAAAAGCAGCGCGCCTACCGCCGCACCAATCAAATGCTCCAAGCCATCGAGTCGTGGATGCAAAAACGCCCCCAAAAGACCAATGAGCAAAAAGGGCAGTGTGATTTCATCCGGCAAAAATGTGTTTTCAAGATCGATGAAGGCGAGCGCAATAAGGATGAGCGAAAAAGCTAAGAAATACGCCCAACTACAAAGCGCAACCGGAAAATAATCCAGCGCATCCAACGGATCTTCAAATGAAAGCAGCGGGGTTTCGCAAAAGATTTTGAAGAGCGTCAGAGAAATCACACCGCTCGCCGCTTCGATGATCATGTAGCGCGGGCTGTACGGCGAATGGCACCGTCGACAGCGACCGCGCAGAATAAAATAGGAAAGAATCGGAATGTTGTCGTACCAGCGAATGGGCGCCTGGCAGGTGCAGCAGTGCGAGCCTGGATGCGACAATGACATGCCGCGCGGCAGTCGGTAAATGACAACGTTGAGAAAACTGCCGAACGACGCGCCCCACAAAAACGCGAAAACGGCGAGAGTGATGAGGGTTGGTTGCATCAATGAACTCGGAGGGTGCCCAGTCTGGCGCGGTTTTCACTGTCTTTTTCGCCACGCGTGATCTTCATGCGAGTTCCGCCTTTGAATAAACCTGCGTAGAACGTGAAGCGCGCAGGGGTGATGTTGCCCGGAACTTTAATTTGGTATTCGTCGCGAATCAGATCGCCCTTGGACCAGTTTTGCGTGGTGAACAAGCCTTCGACTGGGTCGTGATCGCCGTGAATGCGCTGGCCAGCGGCGTCAATGTGCACAAAGACTTTCCAGTTTGCGCGGATTTCTTTGAGCGCGCGCCAATAAAGTGTGACGGTGAGTGTTGAGCCTGGGCGCGGTTCTTTGGGCGACAACGTCCAGCCTTCGAGCGCGATTTGATCGTCGAAAAGGACGTCAGCGGTGTTGGCGTTGCTCGGCAGTTCTTTAATGAGCGCGCGGTTGATAGGGTTTAAGTCTTTTTCGCCGGTTTTGATTTGGTTCGAAATCAGTAGGTAACGGAAGTTTTCGTCATATAAAACGGGCAAGTTGCGGCCGGTTGCGTGGCGGAAGTTGTTGTGTGTTTCAGCCAGTCGGTTGCGTGGAATGAGGGCAAAGATGCGGCCCTCGGTATTCATTTTATTTGTAAAATCACGAGGTTGGATAGCTTCGTACTTTTTGGCGTAGAACGAAGAATCTTGCTCGGTGATCGCGTAAGTGTAGAGCGGTTCGTTGTTTTCGCTCAGTGAACGATAGCGCTCAATGATTTTTTCTTGGCTGAAATTCGTTGTGAGTGTTGAAGCGACGAGGCCGTTTTGGAAAAGCGCAAAGCAAGCGCAAATGCCAAATCCAACAACAAGCGCAACGTTGGGCCGCAGCAAATAAGTGACAACTGCGTTGATATCTTTGGTCCAGCGACCTTCGCGACGGCCGTCGAGAGCGCGAATGCGAAGCGCAAGTAGTGTTTCAAACAGCGCGAAAGTAAAGAGGAAAACCACTAAAAAGACGATGGTCGTGCGCACGCTTGGCATGAGCTTTGCCATCAATGCATGATTGAGAATGTTTTCAACCATTCGTGGTGGGCGAATGGAAATGTAAATCGGCGCAATTAAAGACAAAATCAAAAGCAGCGCAGAGTAAGCGATGCGTGTTTTGCGCGTAGGATAGAAAAGCCATTTCACAATGGCAGGCAACATGCGATCTGCGCGCGCTTGGTAGAGGATAATGGCACCTAAAAGCGCGAAATCGAGCAAACGCGCAATCCAAAAGCCTGACAAAGAATCCGGAAATTCTTGAACTTTTGAGCCAATAAAAGTGTCAGCCAATAAGTGCGTATCGTGCTTTAAGTTGCTGTCGATGAGCGCCACAAAAACCACGGCTGCAAGCGCTAAAATCGGTGCAGGATTTGCCCAAGCGTTTTGGCCGTTGGAAACAATTCGCGTGAGATAAACGCCAACAACAAGCGCAACTGCTGGTGCTGCAAGGAAAATCGCGCGGTGCGAAAAAGAAAAAGTAATGGCAGGCAGCAAAAATGCGAGTGCAATCCACGCCGTCATGGCTGGGTAGAAAGTTGCGTTTTCGTGCGCTTCCTTGTTTGAAGGAATTTCTCCTGTCGTTTTAGCTACTTGCAGATCTTCGTTGTGCCAAAGTCCCATGGCAAGCGCGAGCGGCAAGAGCGCGCCAAATGGGAAAAGACCAAATCCGATTTGGTGAGTGATCAGTTCAAAAGTTGGACGGTTTTTGGCGAGCGGCGTTGCTTCTAAAACGTCCTGCCAGAAAAACAACGCAACCGAAGATGCATCTTGGGGAAAGTGAACAAGCACGCGCCAAAATCCGAGCGAAATCAGGAAGATCGCTACAATCATTGGCAATTTTGGAAAAAGCTTATTGAACGTTTCCGGTTTGTAGATCGAACCCACAATGGCAAGAGCGAGCGGTGGCAAAAGACCCGGAATACCAGAGATGAGTGTTGAAAAAGCTAATGAAATCCAGGCAGTCCAAATAAAGAGCTTTGTGTATTTGGTTGATTGTGCAGAGGATTCTTCTGTCAGCAATGCCATGAATGAGAGAGCTGAAATCGCTTCAAATTCCATGCCCAAGCCTTGACCCAGCGCCAGGCGGCTGTGGTAGGCGAACAGTGGCATTGCGAGCAAACTCAGAACGGAAATCCACGAACCCAAACGGCCTGCAACGCGGCGTCCAATCAGCGCAACCAAAAGCAAAACGGGCAGCGCAAACAAAAGACTGGGCAAGCGCAAGCCCAGCGTGTCGTAGCCGAAAATCGCTGTGGTGAGGATAGATGGCCAATATCCAAACGGTAATTCAGCTACTAAACGCGAGCCTTCAGCGGTTGGAAATCGGACCTGCATCCACGAACCGTTGGCGCGCATTGTCTCAATGATTGAGGCTTGATCGGCTTCCCACGGCTCCCAAATGCCAATGATGGGGCTAACTGCGAGCAAAAGCGCCCAAATTGCTAAGAGAATCAATGGATCGCGACGCTCGCTGGGAATGAAACTTGAGAAGGCACGCATAGCATCCTCTAAGGCAAAATGAGCCGGGGAAGATACAGATGAACCGCGCGAAATACAAAGAGAATTGACTCCTTAACACTCAAGCTCGAGATGCAAAAACAAACAAATGATGGTTGATGTTTTAAAAGAGAGCGTTGATGGAACTTGGAGCGCGAAGAATTCAATGGTGCAAAAGATTGCGTTTATTAAAAAAATAAAGGCTGATTTGTTTGTATCTATTTGATTTTGCGTTGTTTTAAGAATTTTAGAAACTACGTTTTTTTTGCAATGTGCAAATTGTGAGGCTACTTTTAAACTGCGTTTGGCTGTGTTAGATTTCGCAAGGTTCGATCCTGTAGGAGCTTTACATGCTCAACACGCTTTACGCAGACCTTGAAGCCGGCTTTCAGAAGACTTCTGATGCTTTGAAACGTGAGCTCGACCGTATTCGTACGGGTCGTGCAAACTCTAGCCTTCTCGACAATATCCGCGTCTCTTACTATGGCCAGATGACCCCTATTTCTCAGGTGGCGGGTATTCAGGTTCCGGAGCCGCGCATGATTACGATCAAGCCTTGGGAGCAGAGTCTCTTGAAGGAGATCGAAAAGGCTTTGTTGCAGTCTGACTTGGGCATTACGCCGAGCAACGACGGCAATTTGATTCGTCTTCAGATTCCGCCGCTGACGGAAGATCGTCGTAAGGCATTGGTCAAGCAGGTGAACGCTGCGGGCGAAGAAGCGAAAGTTGCAACCCGTAACCAGCGCCGCGATGCCAACGCTACGATTAAGAGCTTTGAGAAAGATGGCGACATTACCGAGGATGAGCGTGAAAAGGGCCTTAAGAAGGTTCAAGAGCTCACGGATGCTGCCATTGCCAAGCTCGAAAAGCAGGTTGCAGCTAAAGAAAAAGAACTGATGGAAATCTAAGACTCATCTGAGTCTTCGTTCCACATCCCTGTGTAAGACAGAACGGTTCTACCGATTTATAGCCTATCGGTGCGGTGCATCGATGGGCAGGGGAGCGTCTATGCGCGATCAAAAGTTTCCTGATGTCTTTTCGACACAAGCGGCGGCCCGACTTTGCCATGTGACGCCGATGACGATCATCCGTTGGATCAATGAAGGCCGTATCCGTGCTTACAAGACCCCCGGTGGTCACCGCCGAATCATGAAGGCCGATCTTGAGAAATTCTGCACACAGTGCGGCATTCCTTTTGTATACGAGTCTCAGAGCGAAGTGGATCAGACGCCACGTGTTTTGGTGATTGGCGATCAGCCCAACGATGTGGATGCCATCGTCGACGCGTTGGTGGATCGCTCTCAAAGCGAAGATGCTTGGGCGTTTAAGATTGCCACGGTTAACGACATCTTTGATGCTGGCTATGTCTTCGCCGATTTCCGTCCTCACACGGTTTTCGTTGATTTGGACATGGCTGGTCTTGCGATCAACGCCTTAATTGCTTCTTGCCGCCGCTTGGCACAGGGCGATTTGCGCATCATCGGTGTGGGTCGCACCGCTGTTGCGGGCTTGGATGCTTTCGTTCCGCGTCCGATTGCCGCTCAGATTATCCGCGCGGTCACCGGTCCGATGCCTAAGCTCTGATTCGAGAACGCAATCTCAAAAAACGCAGCATAAGCGCTCTGTAGCGCAGTGCTGCGTTTTTTTATGCGTAAATTGGGAGCAGGCGCGTTGCTTCGGTTTTGATTTGAGCGCAAATCCGCAAAGAGGCAGCGTAAGTGCTACTTTCTTTTATGTTCGCGATTGTGGGTTGATAGGATGGGGGAGAGGGATCAGGCGTTCGGAACAACGATGGTGCCGACTTCGCGGTCGTTGACAGCTGCGGCAATGTTGCCCTTTTGGTTCAGTGAGAAAACCAGGATGGAAATGTTGTTGTCGCGGCACAGGCTGAACGCTGTTTGATCCATGACCGCGAGGCGTCGCGAAAGGCATTCGTCCAATGTGAGCTTGGAGAATTTCTTAGCGTCTTTGTTTTTGACCGGATCGCAATCGTAGACGCCGTCAACTTTGGTGGCT
>JAZUEA010000339.1:0-2007 GCA_045639945.1 Myxococcota bacterium | reverse complement strand
TGAGGTGCGTCTTCAAGCCCATGCGGAAGGCGGTACGAGCGGCATCCAAGGCGACATCGCCGGCACCTACAATGCCCACGACCTTGCCCACTTCAACCGGAGAACCTGCGCGAACCCTACGAAGGAAGGTGAGTGCGTCGTAAACGCCCTTGGCATCTTCGCCTTCAAGACCAAGCTTCTTGCCCGCTTGAGCACCGGTCGCGAGAACTTTGTAATCGTAGTCGTTCAAGTCAGAAAGCTTGAAATCGCGACCAGCCTTTTGCTCGTAGCGAACTTCAACTCCTTGAATTTCAAGGGCTTTCATGTCTTGTTCAACAACGCCATCGGGCAGACGGTAGGCAGGAATTGTCGCGCGAGCAACACCGCCCGGGCCCTTGCCTTCATCGAAAATGGTGACCTCGAAGCCCGCACGTGCGAGTTCCAAAGCACAGCTCATACCGCACGGACCAGCGCCCACGATAGCGACCTTGCCCTGGTTCTTTTCGACCTTGGCTTCGTCGGCGTTACCGTAAGTCAAAGCAGCGCGCTTGATTTCGCGGATGTGCAGCGGATCTTCGTAGTGCGTACGAATGCAGCGAGTCTGGCACTTGTGATCACAAATGCGAGAGAGCGTGGCGCCCATCGGGTTGTCTTCGCGAATGATGGCGGCGGCACGATCAAAATCGCCGTCGGCGACAGCGGCCATGTACTGCGGCACTTTCTGGTCGTCGGGGCAGGTC
This sequence comes from Myxococcota bacterium, assembly GCA_045639945.1. GTDB lineage: Bacteria > Myxococcota_A > Bradymonadia > UBA7976 > UBA1532 > UBA1238. Next base: position 1,288 of record JAZUEA010000339.1, on the reverse strand, counting down.
TCGGTGCAAGGCGCCATGATGCAGTCAAACTGCGAAAGCTTGCGCTTGCCCTTGGTATTGCCGGTGTCAAAGCGGCCGTTCATGAACATGGGGTTCTGAGTGACTTCGGTCGCGTACATTTCGGTGTTGTAGCGACGAGCCAACGCGACGACGCCCTTGCAAAGCTGCTCAGCGTCCAAGCCCTTTTCGTGTGCAAACGTTTCAACGCGCTCACAGAAGCAACCGTTGTCCTGGGCAATAACCTGCGCCAAGCCTTCAGCGAGCTTGTCCACGCCCTTCAGGAAGTCTTCGCAGCAGACAGCGCCACGAACCGCGAGATCCTTCAAGCTCTGGGCGCCCATTTCATCCATGACCATGGCAAGCTCGTCGATGTATTGGAGCATGCGCATGTAGCCACCGGGACGGAGCAAATCGGAGCTGACGGTGACAGTGTTGAAACCGTTGCGAATGAGCGAAGCAACGTTAAAGGCGTCGGCACCACCGGCGTAGGAAATCTCAAGCTTGCCGTCCATTTCTTTGGAGAGCTTGGCGGCAACGTTGGTGGAGATGGCGTGCAGCGCGCGACCGGACATGTACATCATTTTCTCGTCGGCCGAGAAAACGTCGCGGTGGTTCTGAACTTCGAGCGTGTTGGTCAGCTTAACCGCGAAATCAACGCCTTCCTTTTCAGCGAGCGCCATCAAGCGATGGAGCATGGGCACAGCGTCGACGTACTTCAAATCGTGGCCGAAAGCCTGATCTGGAATGATGGTCTCTTCAAAGCCCAATTCTTCGTTCAAGATGCGGCGAGCGTCGTCGGGACCAAGCAAGGTGGGGTTGAGCTTGACGGTGGTGTGGAAGTGCCACTTTTCAATGAGGTAAGCGGCGATCTTCTCGATTTCATCCGGCGGGCAGCCGTGCATGGTCGACAGCGTGATGTTATCGGAGAGCTCTGCGGGCACCTCGATGTCTTTGATCGCCGGAACGTACTTGGCGACGATTTCGACATATTCGGCAACCTTGTCACCGAAACTACGCATCTTGCTGAGGAAGCCCTGAACGTTTTCGTTCAAAATGCCAGCCAGGTTGTAACCGACGGACAGGTTGAAGATGACGCCGGGGTTCGTGCCGGGGAAGCCCAATTCAAGGTGCAAAGCGTGGATGAGCACCCAAGCCTTGACGTATTCATCCAAAGACTCGGGAATGCGCAATTCCTGAGACCACTCAACGTTGTAGCCTTCATCTTCCATATCGATGCAGGGCTTCGAGACATTGAGTTCGTCCAAGGTCTGGACGGTTTTCAATTCAA
>JAZUEA010000338.1:0-5933 GCA_045639945.1 Myxococcota bacterium | reverse complement strand
AGCCCACGCCGATGCGAAGAAGTTGGTGCCGTAAGAGGTCGGCCAGTACTTAAAGGAGCCGTCGGGCCTCTGCAACTTCGCAAGTTCTCTAATGTTTTCTTTGATGAGCTCTTGAATCGCTTCATCGTTGTTCAGCGTTTGGCTGTGGTTCTTCAAAAGCGCCTGCAACAAAACCAGCGGAATCAAGCGACTCGAACGCTGCTCCAAGCAGTTGTACGGGTAGTTGACCAAAGAAGTCGCGTCATTGCCCAAGCCCGCCAAAATGGTCGAGGCGAGAATGATGTCTAAGCCACCGCGCTCGGTGTGAACATTGCTCGGAATGCTCAACAGCTGCTTGCCCTCTTTTTCGGTCACGCCATAAAGCGCGAGCGTGTCGAGAGAAGTGAGGCGCGTGATGGGCAAAACATATTCGACGGCATCGTTGCCGAGTTTGCTCTTAACGAAGAAGCGGAGTTTGACTTCGCCTTTTTCGATGTCGCCTAAATCTTTAGATTCAAAGGCAAATCGAACTTCCTGGCCCTTGCCTTGCTCCAAGTTGATCTTGCGAGTGAGCGGCTCAAGCGGCTTGATGAAATCGCCTTCGAGTTCAGCGGTGACTTCGACTTCGCCAGCTTCTTTCTTTAGCGAGTGAATGACGACGCCAGCTGTGAAGCGATCGTTTTCACGAACACTGCGCGGAGCGGCCACGTTGGCCATGAGCGGCTTGTTGATGGTGAACTTGCTCACAGCGCCACCGGCGAGTTCGGTCTTGTCAACCGCAAACGCCATTAATCGGTAAGTCGTGAGGTTGTCAGGCAAGGTCACTTTGACGTTTGCATTGCCGTTTGCGTCTGTCTTGGCATCTGCAATGAAGATGGGCGTGACTTTGAAGTTCTTGCGAACCTCGCTGGCTGCGTTGTTCATCTCCGCTTCTTCGTCACCGCCACCGCCAGGATTGCCACCCTTGGTGCCGTTCTGCAGCTGTCGAATCAACCCGTACAGGTTGTTGCCTTGAATGACATCCAAGCCACGAGGCGTGTAAAGCTGATCCAACTTCGGCATGGTCGCTTCGCCCAACTGCAAAACGCCCTCGTGAACAGCCCAAATCGTAACTTCGCTTTCCACGCCCTGGTTCTTGTGGTCCTTCACCTGAACGTTCACGGTGAGTTCGCTGCCCGGAAGCTTTTCTTCGGCATCAGGCGTGATGGTTACGTTCAAGCGCCTGCTATCGAACTGGACGTCCATGTTCACGATTTTGGTGCGGTAAGTCGGACGGCCTGGATCACCGCTGATGACTTGGTCGCCGATGCGGCCTCGAACGAGCGTGAGTGAGACGAAAGCGTTCGGAATCATCTCCTCAGTGACAGGTATTTCGATCGGTTCGTTCTGGTTGCTGATGCTGAAGCGTCGTTCATAAATAACGCCTTCACGCTCAACAGTGAGCCAGGCTTCGCTTTCGGGGAATGGGTTTTCCACCAAAAGGCGAGCAGTTTCACCAGGCGAGTAGCTGCTCTTTTCGAGTTTCATCGAAAGCGAGTTGTCCGGCAAAGATTTAACAGGAACGAAGTCGCTGCCGTTTACGTGGATGAATTGGGAGCTCTGAACAACGCGGCCTTTTTCGTCTTTACCGGTCGCAAGCACATAATAGTCGCCCGCTTCATTCACGGTGAATTCGCAAGATTTTGCGGTCTCAGGAGTGTCCGAAGTGGTCGTACTTACTTTGCAGTTTCCAACATCAGTTAACTCTGTAGCGGAAACGCGCTCGAAGTCGTTGAATGCATTGCGACGGAGAATTGTGTTGACCTCTTTGCGTTGCAGCTTGAGCTCGATGTCATTCACTGCATACATTTCACCCGTTAAAGCGTGGAATGTTGCAACCTGAGTGGTTATCGGAGTGCCTGCGCGCAAGTTGCCCGGGTCGACTGTGTGCTGAGCGAGGATGAAGGAAGCAGGCAAGACAGTATAGCTAGCTGAAGCGCTCTGAGATTGTCGATCGAGATCGGTGACCGTTGCATCCAAGATATAAGTTCGCATGCAGAGAGGGGATTCGCTCTCGACTCCGCTCAGTGTGATGTGACCATTCTGATCTAACACACCGTTTTTCTTGATGCTGGATGTCTTGAGATCTTCGTATTCAGTATCATCTGTATCATCATCATCTGCATTAGAGCCACATTGATTGCCATAGAAGGCAAATTGTTTTTCCTCAAACAGATGAATCGCCTTGCTATCAGGTAGATCATCGCTCCACCTGTTGTCGTGCCAACTCCAGGTGTAGTCAACGGAAGCGCCATTCATGGCAGAACCGAACAAATTGCGCGCTTCAAGTTCAGCAGAGAGCTCACTACCTGCGATCAACTTGTTTTCTTTGGTGCTTAAATTGAGCGCCAAAGTAGGCTCGCGGAATTCTGCAACCCTCGCCATTGCCCAAGCGGTAATGGCGGCTTGTTCGTCATCAATAGAGAAGCTGAGCTCTATGTTACCCAAAGGTGCATCTTTGGGCAGCTCGAAAGAAGTTGCAAATGTACCGTATTCGGTCAATTTCACTTCTTGAATCTGCGTTTCGCCACGTCCATAGAATTCCAACTTGACAGTTGCGGTCTTGCCCGTGAGCGGCTCCAAGTGACTGCCTTTGGAGTGATGGCGGATGATGCCTTTCACATAAACCGGATCGCCAGGACGGTAGACAGAGCGATCTGTGAAAAACACATTTTCGTAATCGCTGTAATTCGGTTTCGTGAGTTCTTCGAGATCGTTCATCCACGAACGACCCCAAAGGCCAAATTGCCAAGGATAATCGTTGTCGTAAGTGAATGCCGTGTCTTCGCCGTTCCGAGCGATGATGAAGAGATTGCCGACCAAGGCTTCTTTGGGCAATTCTTTTGCGCCGGGAAGAGTGGCAATACCGTTTTCGTCGGTTACAGCCGTGGCAAGTGCGTGATTGATGAACTTGACATCCTTTTTCTTAGAATCGTCGTAATAAGTGTATCTGTCGTAATAAGGCAGGTCATTGCGATGCCAAAGTTCAACGGTTGCACCTGCAACGGGTTTGCCCGTCGAGAGACTCCAAATAAACGCTTTGTTGTTTTCGAGACCGTACTTGGCTTGGATACCTAAATCGGTAACTTGGATAGTTGCGATTTCATAGCACGGCCCATGTAAAAGGGCGGCTTTTTCGCTAGAGCACTCTGTATTTTTACGGACTTGGAAAATTCCGTACTTTTGAACATCGCCCATTGCTCGCGACAAATCGAATGAAGAGTAACCTGTCTCATTCTTTTGAATTTGGGGAAGGTTAATCGGGTAAGTCGCGAAGTTGTCTTTTTTATTTTTGATGTGAGCGAAGCCGGTGTTTAAGTTGGACTGAACTTCCTCAGCAGATAATGGTGTAATCTCAAACTCTTGCTCTTTGTTTACGTTCCGATATGTGATCGGCAGCAAATGCGATTCATTTGCTTCAGAGAGAAGCATTCCTGTTTTCCAGCTAAAGCTGGGTTCGATTTTTGAGCTATCGATCTCGTCTGCTTTAAGTGTAAACGAGTGAGCTGGAACTGTTTGACCCCAAATGTCTTTGATTTCCGCGACATTAAAGGTGTAGGTCATTCCAGGTACAAAGTCATCGCTGGAGAGATAATACTCGAGATAAGGAGTGGAATGATGATCGCTTTCTTTCTCCGAAAGCGCACCTTGCAGCTTGACTTCAGGTGTAACCGTAATTGCCTTTGCTAAGACTTCAGGAGCAATCTGTGTTGTATATTGAAGTGACCAGTTACCATAGTGGCATGGCGACCATTCACAAATTGCTTGCTTAAACTGAGCTTTGGGATACGTCTCAAACGTATACTTTACACCGTTGGCAGTAACGGAACCCGCTTCACTTTGAAGTCCATCATCGATGACAAGTGTATAGGTTTTGCCCTTTTGAAGTTTCTCTTGGGCGTGGAACTTCACATAGTGCGGCTGATCGTTTTGAGGGGGTTGATTTTTCTTTAAACCGATTTGTGCGATTTCATCGATAATAAGCGGAATTTTTGGCTCGTTTTTGTCTCCTTCGAGATAAAGGTGTTGCTCCAAAAATTCTCGAACAGGGCGCTCGTTAAAGTTTATACGAGCTTTGAAATCGATATCTTGGTGAGGGTGGTAGTCTTCAAAGTAATAATCACGGGGCTCGACTGTGGAATAGGTGGCAGCGATGTGGGTGCTGTCAAATTCCACAACCGTTGTTTCGCCAAGTTCAGTGCCCCAAGCGTCCTTCACCGTTGAAGGAATCGTAATTGTGTAGTGTGTGGATGCCTGGAGTTTAAAGTTTTCTTCCGGCACAAATTCAACGGTTGAAGTGCCTAAAAAGTGCCAATGGCCTTTGATTTCAGGCGAAATCGTGCCTTCAAACGTTGGGTTTTGAGCGCCCAATGCGATGAGCGGACGAGAGAACAAGAACGTTGGGCGAATCGCAGTACGACCAACTTCTTGGTTCGGTGAAACTTTGGGCGTAAACGCGGTTAAAGCAAATGGCTCCGAAGGCGGATCACCTAAAATCGAGTCAATTTTTTTCGGCGCTTTGGGAGCTTCCAACGCAGGCCGATCGGCAAACAAAAGCTCATTGAGCGATTTGAGCTGCTGAGTGGGGGCTTCTACTTTTGGTGAATCAGCACCGTCTTGAGGCTGTTCATTCGGTTGTTGAGCGGCTTGTTGCTGAGTACCGGGATCAATCGGCGGATTGGCGAGTTGAGGCGTTTTGTTTTCATCTTGGCAGGCAGTTGCTAAGCATGCCGCTAAAAAGCAGATGAGAAACTGGCGAGTACGCATGGAAACTCCCTATTTTGGAGTCGCTTGTTCGCATGATTCTGAGTGAGAGCTGCGTTTTTTGAGCGACTCGGGTGTTGGTAAAATTAAGATTCACGATTTTATGAAATTTTTTTGCGAGTTTAACGTAAAAAGCGCTGTTTCATTTGTTAGGTTGAAAATAGGGGAGGTTCAAGATGTTCAAATTCTACGCAGCAGCAACCGCTTTGACTGCTCTTCTTTTTGCGCCTTCCGTGCAGGCCAAAGACAACCACTTCATTTTTGAGCTTGAAGCTGGAATCAACGCACCGTTCACGCTTCGTGAAGCTGATTCTCAGTCGATTGGTGGTTCGTTCGGTGGAACTTTTGGTTGGGGCGGAAAACTCAAAGGTCACGCGCCCAGCTTTTACTTTGTTGGAAATTGCGTCTACTCGACCATGGATTACACCGGACCGTTTTCGGCGGGTGGATACATCGTTGAGCGTGACGCAACAGAATTTGGCTTAGGTGGCCGTTTGTACTTACCCATGACCGAATCAGTTCGATTCATGGTGCAGTTGGCCTTTGGTGGAACGTTCGATACTTCTCGAATCCCGCAACCTGGCTACGACTACCGATACATCGATGACAGTGCTTTCACGATTTTTGGCGACATCGGTTTGCAGTTCCGCATGGAAGATCACTTGTCCTTGGGCTTTGTCGTGAGCAACGCTTGGTACTTGGGCAATGAATCGTTCCGTGATGCGCCGCAAATGGTTGGTATGGATGAGAGTTTAGGCGGTCAAACGAACATTTCTTTGACGATGACCTTCCACTTCTAATCCCGTCTCGCGATTCTCTCCTTATTTCATTTCTTCGGTAGCGTGATTACGCGCTGATCAACAAGCTCGTTTAAGACGTCATTCCACTGGCTTTGTTGATCGGGATTAAGCGGCGCAATGATTGTGCCCAAGAAAGGCAATCGAGCGACTTCGTCGATTTTCTTTACGCGGGCTGCAACTTCTTTTTGAAGTTTTTTCAGTGATTCGCCTTCTGCTTGGTAAGCACGAACTTGATAAATCTGAATCGTTTCAGGCAAGTTCAGCGAAGTTGGCGTTTGATGGCCTTTGGCGTTCCACGAAAACATGCAGAAAAGACAGCCCAGCACCAATGCTGCGGTTGCTGCTAAAATG
>JAZUEA010000337.1:0-5601 GCA_045639945.1 Myxococcota bacterium | reverse complement strand
AGGATCATGGGATCGATCGCGAGAATCGCTTTGCGAAGTTCTTCAAAACGCTGCTGGCTGTGTTCGCCCAATGCTGCGTGCTGATCGACTTCTTGCTGCTTGGCGCTTTCGAGCTGTGCCATTTCGTTGGCCAGTTCTTCGCGCTCGGCGGTGCACTTTTCGAACTCTTTTTTGGCCTCTACGAGTTCGGCTTCGAGTTTTTTGAGCTCGTCGTTGCGCGCGGTTGTGGCGCGGCGACCTAAGTCGAGTTCTTTCGAGAGTGCGGTGAGTTCACGTTGAGAAGAGACAGTACCCATTTTGGTGCGTGACGTGCGCAGGGTTTCTTCTGCCTCTCTGATTTCGTTGTGCTTTTCGTCAATGAACCGCTGCGTGTCGTCAATGCGAACTTTGCGGTTTTGGAGCATTGTGTCGAAGGCAGCCAGGCTCTGTTTGTTTTGAGCCTTGAGTTCCTCGAGAGCTTTGCGAGCCTCGTTCCAGTGACGCAGATCGTCCGTGAGACGCTGCATCTCATCGAGGTAGCACAGAATTGGTGCGGGTTGGCTCACCGTAGACTCCATCGAAAAGAACGATGCCCGGCGTTTGCCGGGAGAAAAAAAATGGGCCCACCAGGATTTGAACCTGGGACCAACCGGTTATGAGCCGGCAGCTCTGACCGCTGAGCTATAGGCCCTCACGCGACCGAAGCCGCGTTTGGAAAAAGAAGGTGTGTTAAGTAGACGATTCGATGAACGCTTGCAAGCGCTTACTGCGGGAAGGATGACGAAGTTTGCGCAAAGCCTTCGCTTCGATCTGTCGAATACGTTCACGAGTCACGTCAAAGTCCTGACCAACCTCTTCCAACGTGTGGTCAGACTTTTCGCCGATACCAAAGCGCATGCGCAAGACTTTTTCTTCACGCGGCGTCAATGTGGACAAGATCTTGCGGGTTTGCTCCTGCAAGCTCAGGTTGATGACGGCGTCCGACGGGCTGACTGCGCCCTTGTCTTCGATGAAATCGCCAAGGTGGCTGTCTTCCTCTTCGCCGATCGGCGTTTCGAGAGAGATCGGTTCCTTTGCAATCTTGAGGACTTTGCGGACTTTCTCCAGCGGAAGTTCCATCTTCGCCGCGATTTCTTCCGGCGTAGGCTCGCGGCCCATCTCCTGAACCAAGTAGCGGCTCGTGCGGATGAGCTTGTTGATCGTTTCGATCATGTGGACCGGAATACGAATTGTGCGGGCCTGGTCGGCGATGGCGCGAGTGATCGCCTGGCGAATCCACCACGTGGCGTACGTGCTGAATTTGTAACCGCGGCGGTACTCGAACTTATCAACGGCCTTCATCAAACCGATGTTGCCTTCCTGAATGAGATCCAAGAACTGCAAACCGCGGTTCGTGTACTTCTTGGCAATGGACACGACCAAGCGGAGGTTAGCTTCGACCAACTCGGTCTTGGCTTTTTCAGCGCGGCGCTCGTGTTCCTGCACGCGCTTGTACAGGCTTTCGAGCTGCTGCATGTTCATGCCGGATTCCATTTCGACCCAGCGCAAACGGCGCAAACCTTGCTTGACGATGGTGGCATTGCTGCGCACGTAAGTCGGATCAGGCAAGCGGTAGTGACCGATGATCTTTTGCGCTTCGGCGCGCGACGTGACTTCTTGGAGCTTGTTCAAATCTTCGAGCAACTGCTCGGAGCGCTGAACGCCCAAAGTGCGGCACACGTTCTTGATCTTGTCGGTCGTGCTCTGTGCGCGAAGGTACAAAGTCTTGATGCGTTCGGACATTTGATCGATGACGCGCTTTAAGAAGCGAGCTTCCAAAAGTGCATCGCGGATCGCCTGTTCGTGCTCGGCTTGTTCCTTGACCAGCTTGGCTCGAAGATTGTCCTTCATGGGCTGAATGCCGGCCAAACGCTCGCGGATCTTGCGGCGCTCGCGCTCGTTTTCTTCCAACGCGGCACGGACGCGGTTTAAACGCTCGTGAGCGGATTCCTCGTCGACCATGTTGGACTCGTCGGGCTCACCGTGTTCCAGGTCGTCCAAGCGGTCGTCCATTTCCAGATCCATGTTCATGTTCATGGCATCGGGATTGAACTTACCGTCGAGCATTTGCATGGACATGTCGACGACGGGCTGTGCTTCACCCACAACTTCTTTCACGCGAATGGCGTGCTGATCGATGCGGTGAATGATGTCCAGCGCAACACGCGTGGCGATGGGGCTTTCGAAAACGGCGTCACGAACAGCGTTTTGGCCTTCTTCGATGCGCTTGGCGATTTCAACTTCGCCTTCGCGAGTGAGCAGCGCCACGGAACCCATTTTGCGCAAGTAAACGCGGACAGGATCGTTGGTGCGGCCGAAGTTGGCGTCTTCGTCGTCGGTGGTGTCTTTCAAGCGCTTTTGAGCGGTGCGCTTTTGAGCGGCGTCTTCACTGCTGACGCGAGCGGCCGTTTGCTTGAAGCGCGCCAAAAATTCTTCGGCGGTCTGCGGCTGCAAATCGTCGCTGGAAAGCGGTTCTTCGCTGTCGCGTGAGTAGCCCTGGCGAGCGCGGCGCGGATCGCGAGAAGGAGTGCGGTCGTCGAAATCGTCGTCGTCGTCATCGTCGGTCATCGGACGTGCCGGCTTAACGAGCTTGGGCTTCACTTCGATCTTGGGTTCAACCTTGAGCTCAGACTTCTCAACCTTGAGCTCAGGCTTCTCAACCTTGGGCTCAGGCTTCTCAACCTTGACTTCGATCTTTTCGACTTTGGTCTCGGGCTTTACTTCGTCGAGCTTTGGAAGTCTGTGAATCTTTTCAACTTTTGGCTCAGGCTTCTCGGCCTTGGGCTTTTCTTCAACCTTCTCGACTTTGGCGATCTGGTCGACATTTTCAGCCTTGACCGCCTTTTCCTCAGCGGGAGCCTTCGTTGGAACGAGCTCTAATTCCGGCTGAGTCGTTTCGACTTTGGTCGCTTTCTTGGCAGGCTTTTTTTCAGCCTTTTCGACCTTTTCGATTTTCTCGATCTTGGTCGCTTTCTTAGCGGGCTTCTTCTCGACCTTTTCAGTCTTTTCGGCCTTCTTGGGCTCAGCCTTTTCGGCTTTTTCAGCCTTTACTGCCTTCTTAGGCTCAGCCTTTTCGGCTTTTTCAGTCTTCTTAGGCTCAGCCTTTTCGGACTTGGTAGCTTTCTTAGGCTCGGCTTTTTCGACCTTTTCGGCCTTTGCAGCCTTCTTAGGCTCCGCCTTTTCGGTCTTTTCAGCCTTGGCAGTCTTCTTTGGCTCAGCTTTTTCAGCCTTTTCGGCTTTTGCAGCCTTCTTAGGCTCAGCTTTTTCAGCCTTTTCGGCCTTAGCAGCTTTTTTAGGCTCGGCCTTTTCGGCCTTCTTGGCAGTTTTGGAAGCTTCAGCCTTCGGTGCTTCCGTTGTTTCTACGACTTCGACTTTTTCTTCCTTCGCCTTCTTGGCAGGCTTGGCTTCTGTCTTGGTCGCTTTCTTGGCTGCAGGCTTGGCTGCTTTCGCTTTGGCCTCAGACTTTTCGGCTTTTTCTTCAGACTTTTCGGACTTTGCCGTTTTCTTTACGGTTTTTGCCGATTTTGAAGTCGCTTCGGCCTTGGTTGCCTTTTTGGCAGACTTGGTCTCGGTCGACTTAGCCGCTTTCGCCTTGGTGGCGGATTTCGCGGCCTTGGCGGCCTTGGGAGAAGCGATCTCAGTTTGAGAGTCGTTCACTTGGTTTTCGGATGATTGGTTCTCAGCCATCTAGTGGCACTCCTCCCGTAATAGACCGGCGAGGCGGTTTAACTGGTTCTGCACCGCTTTTAATTCCGCCCGACAAGATTCTTCCGCTTCCGGCTGCCCAAAACAGCGACACATTTCATCCAAGATCGCTCTGCGACGTCGTTTGTAATAGTGGAGTTCAAGGCGAAGGAGAGCGCTCGCAAAGGCTTTGTCGATCGTTTCGTCATCTTGAGATGGTTGTGCGGCTCGCAGTGCCCACAAGGCACCGGCCGTCTCAGGGCTCTGCTGGGCGAGCAGTCGATCGACATTTGGGTATTGACCCACAGAGACTTCGTTGTAGAGGGCAGACACAAAAGCAGCAATGCCCTCGTGGGTCAAGTATTTGTAAGCATTTTCTTCGTGGAAGCGTTTAATGACTCTTGGAAAATGCATAATGAATTCAAGGACTTTGCGCTGTTCGATAGGAATTTCGTAAGGCGCATTTTTTTTCGGATTTTCATCCTCAAATTCGGGGGATTCGGTGCCCGTGAAAGGCGGCGGATAGTCATCAGGCAGCATTTCAACGGGCGATTCTGGATTCTCGAGAGGATTCCAATCGCTCGAGATTGGTTCCATTTGTGGGTTGGAACGAGGCGATGGCTGCTGCTCTAAACGCTTTGATTTCCGAGATTCCTGTTTAGATTCGCGGGCTTCTTGACGTTCACGCTGAACTTTTTCGCGTGCCAGCGATTCCTCAATCGCGGATTGGACCAAACTTTCATCAATACCCAGTTTGGTGCTCAATCGCTTCATGTACAGCGCGCGAACCAGCGGATCGGACAAGCGTGAAAGCGGCAAGGCGAGCGAGTGTAAAACCGCGGCGCGACCAGGTAAATCGCTCGGGTGCTGGCTCAGTTGACGCTCAATTTCCAAATCCAAAAGCGGAACGGCCTGATTCAAAAGCGTGTTGAACGCTTCTGGCCCAAAATTTCGAATGAACGAATCGGGATCTTCCTTGGGTGGCAATCGAACGGCGCGTGGCTCAAATCCTGATTCCAAAAGAGGAATTAAGCTCGCGAACGATGCTTTTTGCCCTGCGGCGTCGCCGTCCATGACGCAAATGATTTGGTCGGAAACGCGTTTACAAAGTCGCGTTTGGTGCGGCGTGAGGGCGGTGCCCATGGCGGCCACGCTGCCTTCAAAGCCGGCCTGCCAGAGCATGATGACGTCGATGTTGCCTTCGCAAAGAATGAGTCGGCCGGCGGCGCGAGCTGCTTTTTGAGCGGTGTGAATGCCGTAAAGGTTGTCACCCTTAATAAAAACGGGCGTTTCCGGCGAGTTCACGTACTTTGCGGCTTTTGCGTTTGCGTCCATGATGCGGCCTGAAAAACCAACGACGTGGCCGCGCATGTCCATGATGGGGAACATGAGTCTCTGGCGAAATCGTTGGTAGCCGCCTTGCACATCGTTTTGCGTTGGATCTTTGTCGGAAAAAGTAAGAATTCCGAGAGTTTTCAGATCTTCGATGCTGATGTGCTGTTGCTCAACCATGCGAGCAAAATCTGCTTTATCGCCGGAACAATAACCCAGTTTGAACGCTTCTGCGGCTTTGGGCGTGATGCGGCGACTGATGAGATACGAGCGAGCGCGTTCACCTTTGGGCGAAAGCAGCGTTTGGTAAAAGTAATCGGCCAGTGCGTCGCCGACCGACAACAAGCGCTCTTTTTCGGATTTTTGCTCAGCTCGCCACGCTCGCAGTTCCGGACTTTCCTGTTGCTTTTTGGGAAGTTCCACACCGCATCGCGCGGCCAATCGCTCCAGTGCCTCACGAAAATCAATGCCTTCTTGCTCCATCAGGAACGTGAAGACGTCGCCGTGCTTTTGGCAACCAAAGCAGTGAAAACTTCTGCGCTCAGGAGAAACCGTAAACGAGGGCGT